>JAUXBM010000224.1 GCA_030619415.1 Chlorobiota bacterium | reverse complement strand
TATCAGCAAAGAGGGAGGCACGCTGAATCACATTCCTGAGTTCGCGCACATTGCCCGGCCAGTGGTACTCCATTAAATGGTCGAGTGCTTCTTTAGAAATTCCCAATGCTTTTTCTTTTCCAAACCTTTTCAGGAAATGCTCAATCAGCAACGGGATGTCGCCTTTTCTTTCGCGAAGTGGTGGTATCCTGATCTGAACAATATTAATACGGAAGTACAAATCCTGCCTGAATAGGTTTTGTTCTACCATGTCCTTAATTTCCATTTTTGATGCACAGATTAATCTCACATCTACCGGAATGGCTTTTGTGCCGCCGATATGCCGGACTTCTTTGGATTCGAGAACGCGTAGGAGTTTTGCCTGTGTTTTGAGCGGCGCATCATCAATATCATCTAAAAAGATACTGCCGGAATGGGCCAATTCAAACATCCCTTTTTTCTGATGATCGGCACTGGTAAAGGAGCCTTTTTCAAATCCGAAAAGTTCACTCTCCAAAAGATCGGTTGGGAGGGCAGCAAGGCCAATTTTTACAAAAGGGTTTAGCCCACGGTTACTTAGTTTGTGAATATAATCTGCGAAAACTTCCTTGCCTGTACCTGTTTCTCCGATGAGGAGGATGCTGCTGTTTGAATCGACTACTTTGTTAATACGGCCGATCAACTCCAGCATTTTTTCATCCTGGGTAATCAATGCAACGGATTGCAGTTTACTCATGTAGGCAGGTTTAATGGTCGGTTGCGCTCTTCCTCTTCAAGCACCTTGCTTAATTCGGTCAATGCAGCGATGCTTTCCAGTGCACTTTCTTCATCCAACACAGTTAGTGCAGTTCCAACGTGTGCCAATACGTAATCGCCAATAACAGCTTCTGGAACCCATTCCACACATACTTCGCGTTCAACGCCACCAAAATCCACATTCGCCATTCTCAGCTCCGAGCTGGCGTCAATAGAAAGTATTTTACCGGGTAATGAAAGACACATAGAAATTATTTTTATGGTTGCGAATTTATGGATATTACTGCAGTTATGCAAATGCCAGTTCTGACATTGTTTCGAACCCTGTCAGCGTTTAAGCTTTTGCAAAACAAAATAAACCGACCTGTTCCATTCCGGCTCTTTGTGATACATTTCTATTTCTTTGAATATTTCCAATGCTTCGCCCTCCAGGGTTAAAGCCCCGTCTTCGTAGTGCTCCCCGAGTTCTTTACTCAGGTGTTCATAATATTCATCCCACCATACATTTTCATTCAGAATGAAATGATCAAGCAGATAATAACCGGCTTCCCTGATTTGTTGTTTCTTTTTATCAATATTTCCCAGTTCGTCATGAATAACGATATATCCCCCCGGTTTAACAAGCCTTTTCCATTCAACCAGGCCTTTTTCAAAACCAATGAAAGCAATGGATCCTTCTGACCAGACAATATCAAAACTTTCATCCTTAAATGGCATGCCTTCCATAGAAATGAGCATGGTTTCTATCCTGTTTCCATAACCTGCCTCAATGGCTTTATTCTTAAACTTTTTCAACGCAACAGCATCATGATCGACTCCAATGATTTTACCATTTGTCAATCTCGCAAGCTCAAGCGATGGTACTCCTGAACCGCAACCAATGTCAAGAATTTTCGGGTGATCTAAATCGGGCAGAGCCTGTAAAGCCCGTCGTGTGTAACGTGTAAGATTTGCCCTGTATTTGTCACGGTCAATTTTCATAAATTCCAACAGTTTCTATTTATCAGTTTTGGGTAGTTCGATGATGAATTTTGTACCCTTTTTAGTCCGGTTTTTTGCCCAAATTTTTCCACCATGTACTTTCACAATCTCTTGAACAAGCGATAAACCAACGCCAGAACCCTGAATGCCCGTACCTTTTACATTGCTGGCCCTGTAAAATTCAGAAAAGATTTTTGTTATTTCACTACGGGGGATGCCGATACCGTTGTCGCTTATTTCGATTTTGATTTTCAGCCGGTTGTCATGCGTTTTTATTTCTATCAGTCCCCCTTCTTCGCTGTATTTTAAGGCGTTGCCGATCAGGTTTTGGAAAACACCTTCCATAGATGTTTTATTTCCAAAAAAAGTGTCTATCGATTCATCCAGTTCAAGCAGTACGCTGATTTCTTTTTCTTTGAGCTCTTCATGTCTGTCATTCACTGCTTTAACGATCATGTCACCCAACGAAAAAACTTCTTTCTCAATTTCATTCTCCAGACGGAGCCTGGTTATCTGCAGTAGGTTCCGTGCAAAATTGGTGAGCGTTTGCGTTCTGTTGTAAGCGCGGATGAGGAATTCTTTTTGTCTCCCTTCCAGCTTTCCGAATACTCCTTCGCTCAATACAGAAAGACTCGCCTGTATAGCTGCCAGGTGGCTCTTGATATCATGGGTAATCCGAAGGACGTATTTATTTTTGATATCATCATTTATCTTTAGTTGTTCGATGGCTTCAGTAAGTTTATCTTCTTGTGTTCTTAGTCGATGACCGATTGAGGTTGTGAGATAAACCAGGATGTAAGATGCAAAAGCAAACACGCCAAACGTACGGGTCAGGTAATATAAGTCGTGATGCAATTCAGGGTTTGGAAGGCCTTCAATGCTCAGGCAATTATGCGGGATGATACCGTAATAATGAAAAAATACCAGTGAGCCAAATAAAAGCAAGGCAATGGTAGTCTGGATGAATGCCCCGATACGCGAAAGCAATATGCTGGAAATGACCATGTGAAAAATGTAGATAATAAAGAAAGGGTTCTCGATACCGCCTGTAAAATGAAGCATCCCGGTTAAAATTAAAAGATCGCTGGTAATTTGAAAGTGGATGATTAACCTGATTGGAGTATCAAGATTTGATCGGTACCTTTTTTTAACGAATTCAAGTAGCCAGAGGGCAACCAGGTTCTCGATTATCAGACCGATGGTAAGCAGATAGATTCCATTCTGATTTATGGAAATATCAACAAGGTTGACGCTAAGCCAGGTAATTGCGGCAACACCGACAATGGCCAACCAGCGGTGATTGATCATCCAGTATGCACGCGCAACAAGTCTTTGTTCGCGGGTAACAATGGTCATTTATGCTTCTTTGTTTAGTAACTCTTCTATACAACTCACCAGTTC
>JAUXBM010000214.1 GCA_030619415.1 Chlorobiota bacterium | reverse complement strand
TTGGGCTCATCCTTGTTGAGAAAGTCTTTGTAAAATAACTCGCTTCTGTCCATGCCTCCAACGGTAGTCGCAGAAACAAGGCCGGTTTTTAACGCTTCATTTTCTGATAGTTGTGCGTCATTAAATGCCTGCCGGGCAGCGATCACGGCAAGCAGGGCGGTTCGCGTCCAGGGTTCCTCAGGGTTTACATCTGCAAGGGATATTAGCTGCTCATGCGTCAATTTGATCTCACCGGCAACAAATGAATCTTTGTGGATGGTATCGAGAATGGAAAGTGGTTTAATCCCACTTCGGTAATTGATAAGCGAATCGAAAGTTTCAACCGGGTTTTTGCCAATAGCAGTAATGATTCCAATACCGGTTACAACGATCTTTGTTTGCATAAACGCCTTTACTTTTGTCGTTCCGAGATGAAGTTGGCCATGCTTCGAATAGAATAAAAAATCTTTTGTCCGTCTTTCGGGTTTTCAATTTTTATTCCATACTCTTTCTCAAGCAAAACAATCAACTCAAGCGCATCGATGGAGTCCAGTCCCAGTCCGTTTCCAAAAAGTGGATCATCGGGGTCGATATCACCCGGCTCCATATCTTCCAGGTTGAGCTGTTCTATGATTTGTACTTTTAATTGTTCGATAAGTTCGTCCATGTCTCGTGACTAAATTGATTTATATAATTTTCTCACCTCACCGGCATTGTGTCCCGGCATCAAATCAGTAGTATTGCCTTGGGTTGTCAAATATAAAAATGCTTCATAATCGTCTGCTGACTGATCAACCCAACCTCCAATGCAAACCTTCAACTTGTTATTCGAATAAAGCAAATTGATATAATCAGTGAGAAACTCCTCGTTAAAACGGTCAAAGATAAAAAAAGCATTTTCACCCCTGCACTTGTGGCGGATAGAAATCTCACCTACCATGATGTTGGGCAAGGTATAAACAAATGCCGAAGGGCTTGGGAAAAAGTGATCATCCTGACTGATCGATTCCTGGAAAGCAGTGTCAGTAACCAATGTTGATTGTGAATTTGATAAAATAACAGCAACATCTTCACCGGTCAGTTGTTCGGATTGATCCATCAGCAAAATTTCTGCGGCAAGGAATCCCAGTTTGCTGATCTCGTCCATTTTGAAAAATTTCGGGTAGTGGATCTTATATTGCCGGAATGTTTTTGTCAGAAATTCTTTCAGTCCAATTTCGGGGTCTGACTCAAACAACAATTTTCCATCACGGTAAACCCTGTTGTGTTTGATGTGGCAGTAGGAGGCGATTTGACCCCTCTGTCCTTCGGACATCTCCCCAAAGGGGAGAATTGGGTTTTCGACTTCTAACCGCCGACTGTTGAGCGCTGACTGCTGACTGCTGACTGTTGACTGCTGACTGTTGACTGCTGACTGTTGACTGTTGACTGTTGACTTCCGACTTCCGACTTTCTGTAAAATCAAAGCTGCATTGCTGCCACCAAACCCTGATGCCATTTTCAGGCAAGTAGTTAATTCCTGTTTTTCTGTTTTATTGATGACATTTATTTCACGGGTAACGCCAATCGTTTCGTAACCAGCAGTTTTAATGAGTGTGTTCGATTTCATTTCCTGCAACAAGGCAATGGTTTCAATAATACCCGCAGCACCGAGTGTATGCCCCCAATATCCTTTCAAACTATTGACAGGAATATTTGACATATTGTGTCGGTTTATCGAAATGCTCTCCATCTCATCGTTGTACGGAGTAGCTGTGCCATGTGCTGAAATGTGATCGATTTGATCATTCGAGATGTTGGCTTCTTCAAGCGTCTTTTTGATGGCGATGAATGATCCTTCACCATTTCGTGACGGACCCGAAATATGGTTGGCATCATTGGCTGATGAACCTCCTAAATGTTTTATTGCGTTATTGTCGGGTCTGTTTTTACTCAGAATGATTGTGCCGGCAGCTTCTCCCAAAGAGAGACCATCCCGATCTTTATCAAAAGGTTTACAAGGATTCGGACTCAGCGAAAGAAACGACATAAAACCACTCACCACAAATTTCGAAACCAGATCACCGCCCGCTACTACTATGTGATCGTACTTGCCGCTATCAATAAGCATGGCCGCCATATTCAGTGCCAATACACCCGAAATGCAAGCATTTGAGAGAACGATGGCCTGGTTGGGGTTGCTGAAATAATGACGAATAATTTCCCCAAGTTGTCCCAGCAAAACACGATTTTTATGGAAAGAACCAATGTGAGCAGGATCAAGCAAATCAATATTTCCTTTGGTTGTTGATAAAATGATGCCAGTCCTTTCCGATTTTATGTTAATATCTGATTGCCCCAAAGCATCAGCAATGGAAAGGATCAGCATTTTTTCGAGGCGGGTGTATTTTTTGGCGTCATCAGCTTTCGAAAATGTTGTTTCTAATCGTTGAGTGTCAATTACTGAAGCAGGGAATGCTTCCGGGTACAGCCTTTTATCCCTGATTGTTTGAATGCCAATCTGACCATTTTTTAGAGCACCGAAATTCTCCAGGGTAGTAAACCCTAGTGAAGAAATTATGTTATCTGCAAAAAAGTAGGCCATTTATCGGTTTTGTTGATCGATTGCTTTTGTATTATTCGGTTTTGTGTTGCGTGAGCTATTCCATCAACCCCACTTTTTCCTTCCAATCGATTACAAATTGAGGCGCGTAAAGGATCATCTCCCGGTCCAGGCCGATAAAAACCTGGGTAGTAGATCCGATAGCCATCAGTTCGTTGTCCGATTTTCTGAATATTTTGTAATTGAAAATAATTTTCGCTGCTTCGGTATCAATGTATTCTGTTTCAATAATCAGTTTGTCGCCATACTGAACTTGTTTCTTAAAATCGATATTCATTTTAACAACAGGCGCCATTACATCATTCGCATAAATGTCGAGGTAGGAGATGCCATACTTATGCCCGAAGGATTCGCGGCCTTCCTCAATGTATTTTACATAATTGCCATGCCAGACAATACCCATCGAATCCACCTCGCCAAAGCGGACTTTTACTTCAGTTCTGTCTTTTAGTGTTTTACTCATTAGTAGCTAATAAAAAGAAGCGGGCAAAGATAAGTAAATCGGTAAAAGTCTGAAGCAATGATCCGCATAACTTGCCTTGAAGTTAGCTGATTGAAACACCCCACCTGCTAACCTGCCTTGAAGTTAGCGGATCAATCTTTATGGAGGCCTTATTTTCAATCCGCTGAGTGCCTGCCCATCATTTTTTCCGGGCAAGCCCATTCAGTGGGTTTGTCTTAAACCCGGAATATGTAACAGAAAATCTATTATGAGCTACAATTACTGCAAAATATAACACTCCGTTAGATTTTGAAGCCTCACCATAGCGGTGCTATGCTTTCGTTTCAAAACCTTATATTTTATTGTACT
>JAUXBM010000136.1 GCA_030619415.1 Chlorobiota bacterium | reverse complement strand
TCCAGGGCATTGCAATGGGTTTCAATTCATCACAAAATACAAAAAACCAATCAATGATCCATTTTCAAAATTAATTTGAAATATCTGACCCTGATTTATGCATAATTAAAGAAGGCCAAATTTTAGAAGCTGTCTAGATTTCGTTTTTAGAATTTATTATAATGTATTTTTTGTCAGATCGAGGCATTTTTGAGACGCATCCGTACGGACGGGTCGAAAAAATAACAATGAGATGGCAAAAAAGACACATAATAAAACTGATGGATGAATTTTAGACAGCTTCTTAGGAGAGAGAAATTATTTTACCAACGTTACAATTGCTTGTTCAGCATAATCCTGTGTGCCGATGCAACTGCTCTCAATTCGGTAAGATACTTTGTATGTATAAACGCCAAGCTGCAGGGGTTCACCAACATACTTGCCATCCCAGCCGGCATTTGGATTGCTGGTTTCAAAAACCTGCTGGCCCCAACGGTTGAATATGCTTAGTTGATAAATAGTTACGTTTTCCGTCAGGCCTATTGGGAGAAATAAATCATTGAATCCATCACCATCAGGCGTGAAGGCATTGGGGAAAAAAAGCTTTTTCTGGACGGGCTCAATTTCAACAAAAACAGAATCTCCGGCAATACACCCGCTTTTATTCACCGCAACCCATACCCCAATATCTTCTGAAAGTTCTACGAGTTCGATATTCTGTGAAGTTTCTCCGGTTGACCACAGATAGGAAGACCCAGGGTTTCCCGCATCAAAAGTAATTGATGAGCATTCAGATAAAGTTGTGTCGTTGCCAATATCCACATAAGGATATGGTTTAACAACAACAGTATTTATAACGGTATCAATACAATCATCGCCAGTTCTAACGATTAATGAAACTGTGTATTCACCATCCTCAGCATAACTGTGTTCAGGATTTATCTCCGTGCTGGTATGACCATCTCCAAAATCCCAGGCCATCGATTTTACAAAATCCGGAAATTCGGAACAAGCCAGGTCAAATGAAATGAATTGAATGTTATCGTCAACACAGCTCGTTTTTGGAAAGGGAACAAAATCGACAATGTACTGATATCTAAAATCCTCGAAACGGGTATTATCCTGCGACATGCAGTAAAAACCAACTTTTCCTGCATCGAAACACCCCTCGTGTTCAAAAATAACCACATCATCAATTTTAATCCTTATCCGGTTAGAAGTATAAAGCAATTCAAACTGATATTTCGTATTTGGTTGCCAACCTAAGGTGTCGCCATATTTTTCCAACATCAAATTCCTGGTGGGCGGATCGTCCACTCTTCCCCAGAAATATTTATCCTGATCACGCATAGTGATTATACCATTGTAATAAGATAACCTGAAGCCTTCTAAAACCTGGTAGCCAACAAACTCTGTTACGGATTTCCAATCGAATAAAAAGAAATTGTATGGGTTGTTATCGGCCAGTTGAGTGGGCTTGTGGTATCCGAAAACAAAACCAATAAAATCATCATCACCCAATGTTTCCACTGACATAGTTCCCTTGATGAGTACGTTGATCATTTCTTCTTTTCCAACAAAAAACGTTGGAGGAAAAATATAAGCAGTGTTAATTACATCAGTTGAACTTATTAGTTGCCACGAAGCATGGGGCGTGCCTTGCATTGACCATTGTTCAAGATCAAAATACGTTTCGCATTCCTGGCTAACAGCCATTGAAAAACTTAATACCAAAGACAATGTTGCGAATAAGTTCTTCATGAAATAATCGTTTTACAGCTTTATATCGGTTATTCGGCCATTAAGAGCTTCGATTCCATCAATACTTTTGAAATCTGGTTTTCATTCAGCCCGTGTTTTCGCATCAGGTTTTCGTTTGCTTCCAACTCGCGGCACAATACAAGACCCTCATTTAAGAAGAATTGTTTATCCGCTTTTTTCAACGATCTGAGTGATGTTAGCGGGTGAAGCCCCGACCGGTCAATAAAATATTTTAAGCTACCCGATTTTGGATAATCCCATGAAATAAGTCCAAGTCCAACACACTCGGCATATTGTATTGCATCCAATGTAAACCGTGTATTGGTAGCAACAAAACCGCGAATATTCAAGTCCTTTTTTGTAGGGTCTTCTTTCCACTTTTCCTTAATATCCATAAAACGCGAATGAATGTATAATGGAACCTGAACATTGGTTTTTCCCTTTACATCTCCCCGAAATTTACATTCTACAATCACCTGCTCGCCTGGTTTAAATGCCACAACATCCACTTCGTGCTGCACACATTTTCCCTGGATCAACTCTCCAATTTTTACCTGGTAACCGAACGATTCAAAAAGCCTGCCAACAAATATTTCGAAAGGATAACCAGACGGCCCAAGATCGAGAATAGCTTTTTTCAGCCTGTATCGACCGGCATGCCCTTTCGATTCCTTCCAAAGAAGTGAATACGCAATTTGATAAACTTTACGGGCTGTAATTCCATCATAAAGCCGAATTTCGACAGCCCTCACCACCCTTTCAATTTCATTATTTCCAATGCCGGTTTGCTTTAAGCCGGCCCTCAATTTTTGGGGGGAATAAATTTCGGAATCTCCCGAACTTTTTATAATATTGATCTGGGCAAGTTCATTCTCCATAGCCATTAACAAAAATAGCCAAATAGCAGAAATAAAGCAATGTAGCAAGACTTTAAAATTCACATTTGGATTGATTGGAATATTTTCCATACTTTTAATAAATACGAACCCGTTGAGTGATGGATGAAATCGAAACTATTTTAAGAAAAGAACTTGGTTTTTTTGGCAAGGAACTGTTTGACAATGTGATGCATCATGCCATCATCAAAGAAATACCGGCGGACACACAAATTCTTAAAGAAGGTCAATACATCAGGGCGATCCCATTGGTGATTGAGGGTTTAATTAAAGTTTACAGCAGCTATGAGGAAAAGGAACTGTTGTTGTATTATATTCAACCTTTCCAAAGTTGCATTATGTCATTTTCATCATCCCTTGCAAATGAGCCCAGTAGAATTTTCGCTGTAACGGAAGAAGATACACTTGTTGCACTTCTCCCAATTGAAAATGTTCACCTGTGGATCAAACAGTTTCCAGAATTTAACACACTATTTTACCAGCAATACAACATCCGCTATATTGAGTTATTGGAAACAATTAAGTACCTGTTATTTCATAAACTTGATAAAAGAATTTATGATTATCTGGTCGAAAAAAGCAAACTAAGAGGCGAAAAAATACTCGATATCAGGCACAAACAAATTGCTTTTGAACTGGGGACCGCCAGGGAAGTTGTATCGCGCCTGATTAAAAAACTTGAGAAGGAAGGAAAACTGAGGCAAACCAAACTTGGTATCGAAATTTTAACCACAGGTGACTAAAGTCACTGATTGCTTTCCAACCATTCATTTATTTTGCCGGATTATTAACAATTAATTTTTACGATCATGAAAAAAAATATGGGAACCGTTGACAAAGTAATCAGAATTCTTCTTGCAGTCGTTTTTGCTGCGCTTTATTTTACAAATGTAGTAACCGGCAGCTGGGGAATAGTTTTACTTATTCTGGGAGCAGTATTCCTTCTGACGAGTTTTGTTTCTTTTTGCCCTTTGTATGCACCTTTCGGTTTAAGCACCTGTAAGGTAAAAACTACTGAGGAAAAGTAAGAGACTGTTTAAACTTTTCCAAAGTTCAGAACTGTGGAAAAGTTTAAAATAATTCATGTTGCCTCAATAAAACAGGTCAAAACCTTGTTAAATACTTGTTAAAAGTTTAGAAGAAAGCTGCAGAACATATGTAGCTTTCTATATTTGTCCGGTTTTGAGATCCCTAAACAAATTATGTTAAAAACAAATTATATAGCAGGAGTCGGGGCAATAGCAATCATTGTTTTTGTGCTATTATTGGCTGAATCGTGTAAACACGATCCTGAAATCATCCCTCTGCCTGATCCGCCTGTCCCCGAAAAATGTGACACAGCAGAGGTGACTTATCCTGGCACAGTTGTTCCAATTTTAAGCACCAACTGTTATGGTTGTCACGGTGACCTGACGGCCAATGCAGGGATTAATTTACAGGATTACGAAACCCTGGCCGGGCTTGCGCAGAGTGGAAAACTGATAGGCGTAATCAACCAGGCATCCGGGTTCACGGCAATGCCACCTTTCAGCAAATTAGACAGCTGTGATATTGTTAATATTGAGAAATGGGTGAACGACACAACTTTCGATCCACCCGGCGGGGGAATCGAACACCCCTGCAATCCTGATACGGCATATTTTCAAAATGAGGTCCTTCCATTGATTATTTCCAGTTGTGCAACAACTGATTGTCATGATATACTTACTGAAGAACAAGAGATATTGCTGGTAGATTATGCTTCAATAATTAAATACGGAAAAATCAGGCCCGGTGAGCCGGAAGAGAGCGAACTTTATGAAAAGATCATCAAAACAGATGACGATGACAGGATGCCGCCGCCGCCAAAAGCGCCACTGACTTCAGAGCAAAAGGACATCATCCGGATATGGATCAAACAGGGTGCTTTGAATAATAGTTGTGATGAAGGTTGTGATACAACCAATGTTACATTTTCGGAAACCATTTGGCCGACAATTGAAACCAATTGCTTTGGATGTCACAGTGGCCCCCAGCCTTCGGGTGGTGTTACCCTGGTTGATTACACGAGCGTTGCAGCTGTTGCCAATAATGGAAAACTGTTTGGCGCTATCAATCACGATCCGGGCTTTATCCCAATGCCCCGGAATGCACCTAAATTATCTGAGTGTAAAATCGATCAGCTTAAAATTTGGATTGAAGACGGAACACCAAATAATTAAAGGAAAAACCTACCCCTTTAAACTTTTTTTGTCATTGTCTGTAATTAAATGAGGTTAAGGCCGACAAATTACGCAATACCGAACCTAATAAACATATGATTAATCAAAATATTCGAAAAGTACCGTCAATTATTGCAATCGTCCTGTTAGCTTTCTTACAATCGTGTTATTACGATAATGTAGAAGACCTTTACCCAAGCCCTCCTTCTTGTGATACCACGAATGTTTCCTATTCGGATGAGGTGTGGCCGGTTATCAGCAGCAATTGTACCGGCTGTCATAGTGGTGGAGCGCCTTCAGGAAATGTATCGCTTGAAAATTATGATGATATTGTTAGGGCAGCCAACAATGGAAGCCTTTTGGGAACCATCAAACATGAAAATGGCTGGTCGCCAATGCCTAAAGGCGGAGGTAAATTACCCGATTGCGACATCGCCAAAATTGAAAGTTGGGTGAACGCGGGAACAAAGGACAACTAAAGGAAATGTTATTTGACAAACTGCAGAAAGATGGTTAAATTTTACTCTAAATGGAACAAATGCAAAAATATAACTCCCATCAAACACCTGCTAAAAAAAGACAATGTGAAATACTAATCTAATACTAAGGAGTTATGAAAAAATTACTAATGATAGTTGGCATCCTGGCTATTGCCGGAATAATTGGCGGGATGTATGGTTGGTTTTTTGTTTACAATAAACC
>JAUXBM010000068.1 GCA_030619415.1 Chlorobiota bacterium | reverse complement strand
TTGCACCTCATCCAGCTTTTGAGCTTCCTCGAGTGCTGCGTGAACACAGTATATTTTTGCGCCGAATGGCTTTACAAATGTGACCAACCTCCGCAGTGCAATATAATCGGTCTGGTCAAAATTTGAAGCATACAATACACGTTTGGGTGTTTTAAAATCAAAAGCATCATAATCTTTGGGGACAGCCAGAACCGGAATTTTGGCTTTTTGAATCAGGTGCCCGGTAACACTTCCGTACGAACGAAGTCCTTCCAACTCATTCCCACGGGTTCCCATGATAACCATTGCCGGTTTGTATTCGCTTATTTCATGCAGAATAACATCAACCGCATTGCCTTTAAACAGATCGTAATGAACACCAACGCCTTTTATTTTTTTCTCCTTTATCAAATCTTTTAGCCGCAACGACATTGCATCCAGGCTTTTGTAGGTTTCTTCTTCCACCTCTTTGATCACTTTATCGATATTAAGCTGGTAGGAATACGACTCAAGGTAAGTTTGCGGAGTGCCCATGGGATCGAGGTAAGCATTGATCAGTTTAATGTCAGCTTTAAAACTCGCTGCGATCCTCAATGCATAATGAGCTGCATTTTCTGAGTGCGTAGAAAAATCAACCGGCACCAATATCCGCCTGATACTTTTCATATAATCAACAGCAAGCTCCTTTTGCTTTCCATAACTGGCCCTAAAATCATCAAATATTTTTGCTGCATTTAGCGCATCCGACTCATTGATCTTCACCAATACACCACCCGGACCCTCCTTAATTCTGTTAATATTGGTCATGAAACAGGCAATGCCATTTGATTCAAGCATAGCCGATAAAAGTTGAGCACGCATATAGGTGAGCGTAGCAAGTGTGATAATTTTTTCCGACATCTAATTAATGTTTTTAACTGACATGTAAATATACTGAAAAAGGTGGGAGAATGCAAACAATTGACGGTGATTAATTGGTATAAAAATAGAAGGTCGCACACTTTCGTAGATTTGCAAATCAAAACAAGCGACTTGACACCCATCCACTGATGAAAAAAAACAGCAGGCCAAGCAGGGCAAATCCTAAAAAAGAAGATGGTAAATTTCGAAAGGGCAAGCCATTCAGGAAAAAAAGTACAGGCAAGAATATCGTCAGAGATAGTAAAAGTGACGGATTGATCCGCTTAAATAAATACCTTGCTGATGCCGGAATATGTTCTCGCCGCGAAGCCGACAGGCTCATCGAAAGTGGCGTGGTACAGATAAATGGAAAAATTGTTACACAGCTTGGTACCAAGGTAGCCCCAACCGATAAGGTTCAATATGGAGGCGAGACCCTGAGAAGGGAAAAATTGCAGTACATATTGCTCAACAAACCAAAAGGATTTATAACAACCTCTGATGATCCTCAAAACCGCCGAACTGTGATGGTCCTGGTGGAGAAGGCATGTAAAGAGCGGATATATCCGGTAGGAAGACTTGACCGGAATACCATCGGCCTGCTTCTTTTTACCAACGACGGTGATCTGGCACGGAAGCTTACACACCCTAAACACGGGGTGAAGAAGATTTACCATGTTTTTCTTGACAAAGTACTCACGAAAAACGACATGCTCAAACTGGCTGCAGGCATTCAGCTGGAAGATGGGTTGGCCCGGCCTGATAAGATTGCTTATGTAGTGAGTGAAAATGATAAAAAGCAAATCGGACTGGAATTACATTCCGGGAAAAACCGTATTGTAAGAAGGATGTTTGATCACCTTGGATACAATGTTATCAAACTGGACAGGGTATTTTTTGCCGGTCTCACAAAAAAGGATCTTCCACGTGGAAAATGGCGGCATCTTGCCGAGAAGGAACTTAACCTGTTGAAACGAATTTCCTAACTTTTTAACACGGGTTTAGATCTTTGCAAAACACAATAATTTGTCATCCTGAATGTAGTGAAGGATCTTTACATAGCTGTATTTCAAGACGTAAGGACTCTTCGTTACATTCAGAAAGACAGTCTAAAGAAGTTTTGCAAAGTCTCGGGTTGAGAAATTCAGATTTGGGATTTGTTTAGGTCAATTCACACAGACGCTCTACGGTTGTTAGATCAATTCCTCCCCTCAAAAACCTATCCGGCCTGCATAGTCCCTGCACCTGGCAATAAGCCCTCCAACTGTGCCGGGTCGTGAATCAGGACAGGAATGTGTTGTGGACATATATAGTAGTTATTTCCTTTAAAATCAACTTGTACCAAAGGTACCTGGTTTTCATCTTGTTTGCAAACCAAACAAACTTTATCTGTGTTTTTATCCATGATTTTGTATTTTTTTCTGGTTGAATATCGGCAAATATCAATAAAATATTGTTGCCGCAAGATTTGAATTTTTATACAATATCTTAAATCGGTAAAAAAATCATCAGGTAAAAAGACCCTTTGTGGATTAAGCCTGAACGCTTTCGATCGAAAATCATTCCTTATAAAAAGTCCTGATATAATTTACCACATGCCAGGTGTCTTCCTCATCCAACACATTTTTGTAAGTATGCATTTCGTCCCTTCCTTTTTCGATCTTGAAGTAAATTTCACCATCTTTTTGTACATCCAGGTCATCCAAAGTAAGATCGCTGGGATTAACATTTAGTTCGGCAGCTGCTTGTCCATCTCCCTGTCCTGTCAATCCATGACACGACAAACAATGTTTTGTGTAAAGCTTTTTTCCGCGTTTAACCGAAGTTTTTTCATCATCCACAGGGTTGACCAATTCCTTATACATTTCGGGAACAACCCAGGGATTATTTACTTGCGATTGGAGCGTAAATAATGAAAACAAGAAGGCGATTGTAAATAGGGTAAGATTTCTCATGGCTATATTGGTTTTATTGATTCTTGTAAAATTAAAAAAAGGAAGCGAATAATACCAATTGTTTCATGAAAAAACCCCGAAGAAAATGTATCAGCGGGGTTTTAAGTATTTTGACGAGTCGATTATTCAGCACTCATCTCAGGCATCAAAATTGACAATTCGTCATCCGCAGAGACGACAATATCCCTGTATTCTTCTATTAGTTTCCACCAACTGCCTTCGCCATGAACTTCTTCAAAGTCCTTTTTCAAGCCATGGTCTGCATCCAAAAATGACCATTTTTCGAACATCACTTCGATGGCTACGTCCCTTCCATTTTTATTTTCGAACTGATTCCAGTAAACAACAAAATTGTAATCGTATTTCTTTTCATTGTAAACTTTTGCGATATCTTCTAATATGGCTTTAAAACGATAACTGTCACCGGGTTTGATATCAAAAATAGTGAATACCACTTTCCCTGCCTGTTTGAATTCTTCTGGTGTATAACTTAACTCATCGTCTTCTTTCCAGTATTCGTTGGCAATAAGTTTAAAATAGGGTCTTGTTGCTTTGTCCCAATCCTTGTCGTGTTCTTTACCCGAAGGCCGGTCGTCGTAATGTGTAAAATTGGCAGGGTACATCACCCAAACCCAAGTGCCGACCATGCTGCCTGTCATGTTCGACCATACAGAAGCTTTGTAAGGATCTTCGGCATGGAATTTCTTGTTGTGCTCAGCAATGGCTTTTGATGCCGCCTCAAGGTCTGCTCCCGGAAGTGGTTTCAAATAAGCCAGTTCTAGCATTTTGTAATCTGATTGCCCAAAGGCAATTAAAGTTGTGCAAACAAACAGCACAACAATCATCATCGTTTTTCTCATGGTTGAATGGTATTTAGTTGAATAATAAATTTTGGTTGCCCCAAATGTAAACTAAACACTGCTCATTATCAATATTTTAACACTTAATTAACAATTTAGGGCTTTCCGTTCGGGTAGGGCTTCACAAGCAAATCGAGATCAAAGCTGATTGCAGTTGGCATTTCTTTTTCAGCAACCATCGATGGAAGAACCAAATATGATCATCCCGATAAATACGATGTGCCGAGGTATTTGAAGTAGGCTGAATCGCTAGTCTTCAATTGGGCAGTCTTCAGTCCTCAGTTGGCAGTCTCCAGTCGGCAGTTTTCAGTCAGTAATCTGTAGTATTAAGTCCTTATCTAATTTTAAGTACTAATTTTCTTTGCGTAACAACACTTACAATCAAACAATTGCACCCATTGTAACAATTGCACCAACTGCACCTTTTCTCCCTTCCACCTCTTCTCTTATTCTACGACCGCCGTAGCTTTAGCGAAGGAGGGCATCCACTTACCGACCAGCCTCCACCATTCGCCGATTAACCATTTACACGGCCCTTATCTCACCATATATTTGCTTCATGAAACAATCTAAAAACACTAAAACGATGAAAACAAAAATAGAAACAGCAGTAGCTTCCCTCGTCATTTATGGCTTATTAATTTTACTATTATCGGGAATCGCTTATGGATCGGAACTGGCCGCAGGTGGTCTTGAGAATGTTGACAGCACTCAGGCAAATGTGGAGTACACATTTGAAGAAGAAGCATACATCGATGATATCCCTTTTGATACAGAAACATTAGCTGACGCATATATTTACCAGGAATCGCTTAAAGTAGAATATCAATTTGCCGATGAGGCTTATGTTGACGATATTCCGTTCAATACGCAATCAGCTATTTCAGAAACCCACCACACATTTGCCAGTGTAAAATAATTCGGACAAAGTCCGCAGCATATATTCAAATTGTTTTTAATCCTTCCTCGAAATTTTCGGGGAAGATTCTTTTTGTTTCAACTTTTGATAAAATGTACAGTTTTCTGGTCGTTTAATGTACCAGGATCTTTTTCATTGTATAGGAATGCGAATTCTTAAGCATTATCAGATAAATTCCGGGTTTATAATGAAATGATGGGGTCAGGTTTTCGGAAATGATCTTTCCTGCCACAATCTGTCTACCTTCAATGGTAAATACTGTATAAGTATCATAATCCGGCTTTCCCGTTTTGAACCTGAAGTTGTTTCCGTCAAAATAAATATGAACCTCATCCTCCCGGCTTGATTCAATTATCCCAACTGTTTCCGTTTGGCCGGCAAAAATAGTTTCGTTCGGAGAACTGTTATAGGCAAAATCCTTGATAACCAATGTATCTGTGCTGGCATCGAGCCTGACCCAACCGTAGTAATAATTGTCATTCTCCGTGAGCCTTATACCAAGATACCCGTCCTGATAAGGGAGGTTGCACTCGGCGTAACTACCAAGAATATCAAGGAATACCAGCCCTCCATCAAGCCAAAATTCACTCTGTATGGTATCGCCATATGCAAAATCAATTGCACAACCTTCGAACCATGCGACCCCTTTGTTATTGATAGATTGAAGTTGCATGACATAAAAGGGATATTCCGGTGCGGAAGGGCTCAACCATTCTTCCCAGTAATGTGCATAAAAGTAAAAGTCATGTTCTCCATCATTGTCCAGATCAAAATAGATGTAATTGGTCTCATCCTGTATGCCTGGGACATTTTCGGGAAAAGTGAGAATAGTATCCTGAATATCGGTATAGATGATTTGTGCATAAAGGTTTAATCGTAAAAAGGAAAACATGACCAATATCAAAATGAAAGTCAATTTTTCCATTCGCATTCCATTTAATTTGACAATAGTTTTCATAGTTAGGTGGGTTTGGTTAAACAATTAAAAAAGATAAAGTTAATACAAATTAGACCAAAAGTAAAGTGATTGAATTTTTAGTCATTCCTGCGGGGATGGTGTATTTATAAACCTGAACATTGTTCGCAGTTCTTTGAAATTAGTGCTTGCTAAATTATTTGTGCAAATGAAAAAAGCCATCTACTAGATTTTCGTAAGTAGCTGATTCTGACGCTCCCCCTCAAGGATCCCGCACCTGCGGGAGACCCTCTGATTAATCCCGCATCCCGTACTTACGGGAGGACTCTAACCAACTGAGCTAAGATTCCATGTAAATCTTCGCCGGCAATGATCCGCTCAATTAACTTCCGACTTTTTTGCTTCTTGATAAATCTTTCGATTTTTATGGCAACCCCTTTATCATTACCACATTCAAAAACAGCTTTCAGTGTCCAGGGACGGTGTTTTCTTGTAAAGGTATTCCTGTCAGTATTGTTGTGTTGCTCAAACCTTTTTAAGTAATCATCAGAATGCCCAACATAATAAATGTCAGATTTATTTGAATAAAGAAAATAGATGAAATACATACTGATAATAAAAAGAAAAGCCACCCGAAATAGATGGCTCTTTGCTCCCCCTCAAGGACTTGAACCTTGGACCCTCTGATTAACAGTCAGATGCTCTAACCAACTGAGCTAAGGAGGAATATTTCAGACGGCCTGAAAACAAACAATTTACAAGATTGACTTCTTTATTAAAATCATGAACTGCAAATAATGTTTGTCAAATTGTTTGTACATGAAAACAGATGTAACGACCAGTATTGTACTGGACAAAAGAAGAAAGCGTAAGGATAGTTTATATCCTGTAAAAATCAGGATAACGCATAATCGTTATTCAAAATACTTTGCGACCTCCTATGCTTTGACGATTCAAGACTTTAATAAAGTGATGGGAAAAGCACCCAGAGAAGATTTTAAGGATATCAGAAAGAAGCTAATTGAAAAGGAAGAAGAAGCCAGAATTGTAATCCGTGATATCGATGTATTTTCCTTTGAGGAATATACATCAACTTGTCAAAACGGAGGAAAGAAAGAAACAGATGTTTATGTTCTATTCAGCCAGAAGATTGAAAAATTAAATCATCAGCTGCGGGTAAAAACTGGTCGAACTTATAACACTACACGAACGGCACTAAAGACATTTAGCAAATCGGATAGCCTCCCTATCCAAAGAATAACAGTTAAATTCCTTGAAGATTTCGAACAATGGATGCTGAAAAGAAATAGATCAATAACAACCGTTGGCATATATTGCCGTAACATACGTTCAGTGTTCAATGATGCGATAGCCGATGGAATAGTTAAACATGAATCTTACCCGTTCGGGAGAAGAAAATATCAAATCCCTACGGGTCGAAGCATTAAGAAAGCTTTAAGGAAGGATGATGTGTTGAAGATTCTCAACTACCAAGCCAATAATGAAATTGAAGCCTACAGCCGTGATATGTGGATTTTTTCGTATTTGGCAAATGGAATGAATTTTACTGATATCGCCAATTTAATGAAGGATAGTATTGTTGATGGATTCCTGGTATTCAACAGGAGTAAAACCATCCGGTCAACCCGAAGTAATCCAATCCTAATCAAAGTTTTCATCTCTAAGCAGATGCATGAAATTACTCAACGATGGAGTAATACCGATGACAGCAACGATAAATATCTATTCCCAATATTAAAACAAGGTATGAATCCAGAACAACAAGCTAATAGGGTTGAACTTGCAATTCGTTCAATAAACTACCACATTGGTAAAATTGCAAAATCGGTTGGTATTGATAAGAAAGTAACAACATACACTGCGCGGCATAGCTTCTCGACTGTTTTAAAAAGGTCCGGTGCTTCAGTAGAGTTTATTTCTGAATCATTAGGTCATCAAAACATTTCGACTACCCGGCATTACCTTGATAGTTTCGAAGATGATGAAAAAATAAAGTGGTCGGAAAAACTTTTGTAGACTCTTTCAAGAGTCATTTCAACAGCCTCTTTGGTCCAAAATTAGGATCAAAATATCATATCTGGGTTGGTGTAAAGCTGACTCAACTGCCCATCTATTCCCACCTTTAATCAAGTAATTTTTTATTTTTTATTTCCCCCATTATAATAGTATCCAAATGAGCTGTATGCATCAAACACCCCATGCTTACACAATTGCCCCCCGTCGGTTTTATCAAAGAAATTCGAATTCTGCATAGAAAAGGTTGCCCACCCCTTCGTTTTTTTATAGTTTTTTTCTCCCATCACGACACGGTATCATCCCCTAGTAAATATCCGGATGTAAGACTGCAGGCATGCATGGTTGAAATAGATATCTCCTTAGCAGCCTGCACCGAATATTTCAGGGCCGACAATCGGTTCCTTATGTTTAACCAGGTGTGCCGAATACCTAAATCAGGTCCCAGGCGGTACTGGGCATTGATAATGGAAAAT
>JAUXBM010000023.1 GCA_030619415.1 Chlorobiota bacterium | reverse complement strand
TTTACTGGCAAAAAATGAGACAGGGTTTAAAAACCTGATGAAGCTTATTTCGGTGGCCTGGATTGAGGGGCAATATTACAAGCCGAGGGTTGATAAAGAAGTTTTAAAAAAATACAGTGAAGGGCTCATCGCTTTAACTGCTTGCCTTGGCGGCGAATTGCCCGATAAAATAATCCATGAAGGTGAACACAAAGCCGAAGAAGCTTTACTGGAATACAAAGAAATATTTGGACAAGACCTTTACCTCGAGTTTCAGCGCCATCCTACAGGCGACCCGGAAATGGATCGGAAAGTGTTTGACGACCAGGTTTATGTGAACAATGCTTTGTTGCAGATGGCCGAAAAACATAAACTAAAGGTAGTCGCCACAAACGATGTACATTTTTTAAACGAAGAGGATGCATCAGCGCACGACAGACTGATTTGCATCGGTACAGCCAGCGACCTGAATGACCCGCGCCGGTTAAGGTACACCAGGCAGGAATGGTTTAAAACCCAGTCTGAAATGAAGGAGTTGTTCAGTGATGTACCCGAAGCCATTTCCAATACAAACGAAATAGTTGACCAGATTGAGGTTTTTGAGCTCAACCACAGTCCGGTAATGCCCGAGTTTAAAATTCCGGCCGAATTTGCCGATGCCAATGCGTATTTAAAGCACATCACTTTTGAAGGTGCCAAAAAACGGTACAGCCAATTAACTGAGAGTATCACCGACCGCATCAACTTTGAATTGGAAACGGTGGCAAAGATGGGATTTCCCGATTACTTTTTAATCGTTTGGGATTTTCTGAATGCAGCGCGCGATTTAGGCGTGTGGATTGGCCCCGGCCGGGGAAGTGCTGCCGGATCGGTTGTTTCGTACTGCCTGAAAATTACGGATATTGACCCATTAAAATACGACCTTCTTTTTGAGCGTTTCCTGAATCCCGACCGGATTTCACTCCCCGATATCGACATCGATTTTGATGACGACGGAAGAGACAAAGTGTTGAAATGGGTATCGGATAAATATGGAAAAATGAGGGTGGCCCACCTCATCACATTTGGAACAATGGCAGCAAAGATGGCCATCAGGGATGTGTCGCGTGTGCAAAAGTTGCCACTTTCTGAAGCCGACAGGCTCGCCAAATTGATCCCCGACAAGCCCGGAATTACCCTAAACGAGGCGATTAAAGAAGTGCCTGAATTGAAGCAGGAATTGGAAAAGGGAAAACCGGAAGTATCCTCTGTTTTGCAAAATGCAATCCGGCTCGAAGGTTCGATTCGCAATACAGGAACTCATGCTTGCGGTGTCATCATCGGGCGCGAAGATTTGGATAATTATGTGCCATTGGCAGCTTTAAAGGAGTCGGTATTGGCAATCTCGACGCAATACGATGGAAGTTTTATTGAATCGGTAGGCCTGTTAAAGATGGATTTCCTGGGACTGAAAACCCTTTCCATCATAAAAGACACCATTGAAAACATCAGGCGCTCAAAAGGCAAAATCATCGATATTGAGACCATCCCCTTCGATGATCGTGAAACTTATGAATTATACAGCCGTGGGGACACAACTGCACTTTTTCAGTTTGAATCGGAAGGAATGCAGAAGCATCTGAAAGAATTACAACCTTCCCGGTTTGAAGATCTTATCGCGATGAATGCGCTGTACCGCCCGGGACCAATGGCCTATATTCCTGAATTCATCGAAAGGAAACACGGTCGAAAAGAGATAGTGTATGATCTGCCGGTTATGGAAGAAATACTTAAAGAAACTTATGGTATTACTGTTTACCAGGAACAGGTGATGCTTTTGTCAAGAAAAATGGCCGGTCTTAGCCGGGGTGAATCGGACTCATTGCGAAAAGCAATGGGGAAGAAGAAACTAGCAGAAATGGCAAAAATGAAAGAAAAGTTTATTGAGGGGTGTAAAAATAACGGACTGCCAATTGATAAAGTTGAGAAGGTTTGGAAAGATTGGGAGGCGTTCGCAAAATATGCTTTTAACAAATCACACGCCACCTGCTACTCACACTTGTCGTACCAAACAGCCTACCTGAAAACGCATTACCCGGCTGAGTTTATGGCTGCGAACCTTAGCCGTAACCTGAATGATATCAAGAAGATTACACATCTTATCAGCGAAACATCTCACATGGGTATTCAGGTGATGGGACCTGATATCAACGAAAGTGCTTCGAATTTTACAGTAACAAAAGAAGGTGTGATTCGCTTTGGTCTGGCAGCGATCAAAGGGGTAGGAGGGGCTGCTGTTGAGCAAATTGTTGAAGAACGCGAAAAAAATGGAGCCTTCCGTAACATTTTTGATTTTGCCAAGCGCATCAACCTCAGATCAGTGAATAAACGAAGTTTTGAAGCACTGGCTATGGCAGGCGCGTTCGACGGATTTGAAGGTGTGCACCGGGCGCAATATTTCTACCAGGAAGTCGAAGATGGTCCTGAGTTTATGGAAAAAATAATCAGGCATGGGGCAATTTTTCAGGAACGGAAAAATTCTCCGCAGGTCTCGCTTTTCGCAGAAATGGCTGACTCAATAGAAGTTCAGGATCCTGTTTTACCTGAATGCGAACCTTGGTCGTTGGCGCACAAACTACGCCTCGAGAAAGAAATAACGGGCTTTTACATCACAGGCCATCCCCTGGATGATTTTAAATTAACGATAGATAAATTTTGCAACATCGATATCGCTGATTTGAAAGGAGACCTGAAAACCTATCAAGGACAGACTTTAATGATAGCGGGTATGATTACTGATTCGCAACAAAAGACATCCCGTAAAGGGTCGCAATACGGGCTCTTTACCATCGAAGATTTTACTGGAAGTCTGAATCTCCTGATGTTCAACGAAGAATACCTCAAGAGAAAACATTTGCTGGAAATTGGTAGTAAAGTATTTGTCGTTGCGAAGGTGGAGGAGCGGTTCCATCAGCCGGGCGTTTACGAACTGCGGGTTACTGATATGTTTTTACTCGCAGAGGCAATGAACAAACTAGCGAAGAACATCATCCTGAGCATCAAAGCAAATGAAGTTGACGATGAGTTGGTAACTACTTTGGCACGGATTGCAAAGGAAAATAGTGGGGATTGTGTAATCGTGATTAGCCTTGATGATCCCGAAAACGGTAAAACGTTAAAAATGAAAACTTCCAATATTAAAGTCGAGCCCAGGTCGTTTGTGTTTGAGATTCAAAAGATTAAAAAGTTAGAATACCAAATAAATTAGGATAGTTGAATTGTTGGAATAATTTTCGCGTTAATTAAAAACTGAAATTGTTCTTTACTTATATTTGCCAACTTAAACTTAAAAGATAAGTCAATGGCACTTGAATTAACCGACGCAAATTTTGAAGACCTGGTAATTAAATCAGATAAACCCGTAATTGTTGATTTTTGGGCAGTTTGGTGTGGCCCTTGCCGGATCGTCGGACCAATTGTACAAGAAATTGGTGAAGACTATAGTGAAAAAGCTGTTGTTGGAAAACTTGATGTTGACCACAATCCGGAAGCAGCCAGAAAATATGGTATCAGGAACATACCTACAATCCTTTATTTCAAAGGTGGTGAGGTAGTCGACAAGCAAGTAGGTGCTGTGCCGAAGCAGGTACTTATCGATAAACTTGAAGCCCTCCTTTAAATATTCGATCTCAGGCTGACAATAAAGAACAGGCTGTTATATTAACAGCCTTTTGGGTTTGGGAAAAAAGGTTTAGAAATCTATTGATAGTTTTGTGACTATGAAATATTCAATCGACCACGATAGATTGCAGCAATTTAATTCGCTTGAATTTCTTGCGCGACAAGTAGTTGAAGGGTTTATTACCGGCTTGCATAAAAGCCCTTTTCATGGTTTTTCGGTTGAGTTCGCCGAGCACAGACTTTATAATTCTGGAGAGTCAACACGTTTTATCGATTGGAAGCTTTATGGGCGTACCGATAAACTTTTTGTCAAGCGCTACGAGGAGGAAACCAACTTGCGTTGCAGGATCATCATCGACAGGTCGTCATCCATGTACTTTCCGGTTAGGGATTCAGCCGATATAAACAATCTAAACAAAATATATTTTTCGGTTTATGCTGCCGCTGTTCTGATCAACCTGATGAAAAAACAGAGGGATGCGGTGGGCCTCAGTACTTTTACCGATAAAGTGGAATTACATACCCAGGCCCGTTCGAGCTCTGTCCATCAAAAGTATTTGTACACCGAGCTTGAAAGATTGCTTGACCCAAAATCTGGCAAAAATCAACAGCCAACTGATATTACCGAATCATTGCATCGCATTGCTGAGATGCTCCATAAACGATCGCTGGTAATCATTTTCAGTGATATGATGGATAACTTCCATCGATTGGATGAGATGTTTGCTGCGCTTCAGCATTTTAAGCATTATAAACACGAAGTAATATTGTTTCATGTCGTCGACCAAAAACTGGAAGAAGAACTTGACCTTGACGACAGGCCATATCGCTTTGTAGATATGGAAACGAATGAATCGATTAAATTGAACCCGGTCGAAGTCAGGGAAAAATACCGCGAATCATTTCATAAAGTCCGGCATGAACTGGAAGTGCGCTGTGGCCGGTATAAAATTGATTATGTCCAGGCCGATATCAATAAAGGTTTTGAGGGCATATTGCTTCCTTATTTATTCAAGAGGGAACGATTGCATTAAAGCTTGATCATTAACTGCAATTTTACCTCCGTTTTTTTGTTTCCATTAATTTCTTCTGTTCCCGATCCTACAGTTCGCCTGTTTGAAAAAGTGCTGCGTGAAATCCTCAGCCAGACATCAAGTTGTTTCAGGGCCTTCCATTTCAACATCAGGTAAGTGCGCTGTCCGCTATCAAAATATGCAGGTACGGTAAAGGCGTAGAGCACATCATTTTCGTAAGCATAAATGCGGCTATCATATCCATCTGTATCAAATAAAGCATACCGGAAAGTGACTTCAAGGGGAAATCGATTGGGGCGGTAAAGAATGTCCTGATAGATCATATACCCATTTTCATGACCCTCATATTGTTTATTGTAAAAAGTAAAATCGAGCCGGTTCTTCAAAATGAGGAAATCAAAAACCCGGTAGCTGATAAATACCCGGAATTCATTTCTGGCCACTTCGGCCAACTTATCAGTGTAATCATAATCATCAGCATGGTTTTCCTGTTTGTTTTTATAGCGATATCTCAGATACATCTCTACATTCCGGGCGGTTGTATAATTGATCTGCAACAGGTAGTCCCTCCCGGTTGAAGGGCCGTCTATCCTGTATTTCAGCCATGGAAACTGAAAATGATCAATGTATCCCGAAAGGCTCCATTGGCGATGAATGAGTGCCCGAAATCCGAAATACAATCCTTTCTCATTTGCAATGGCACTACTTTCGGCCATCGGATTTGAGTAGAGGTTGTGATAATCACGACCATAATCATGATAGAAAACTGTAAACGAAAACCGATCAGTAAGATAGGCGTTAAAGCCGGCTAACCCAGCGAATCCTCCGTTTGATGATGCTGAGAATTCGCCGAAGATGTTCACCTTGTTAAAGTTCAGGTTCAGATCGGCTCCATAATTAATCAGGTTATCGCCTGAAAAATAGAATTCCCTGTAAATATCTTCGCCGGTAATCATTGAAGTACTTAAACGCGTTTGGAAGGCTGTAGCCCCAATTTCCAGTCGTTTATGCGTAAAACCAAGTCTGCCACCATAAGCGGTGATGGCAATTGCATCTTTTGAAAACAGTTCGCTGATTGTCCTGTGCAGGCCGGTTTCAATAATTGTTTTAATCTTGTCAACCGACAACAACGAAACCAGGGTGGCGTCCACATTGTTTCGTGAGTAGAACCCGGTAAGCGAAACACCTTTCCATCCCAATGTTACAGCCCCTCCGCGAAAAAACCGGTTCTCATTCCTTGAAGTATTGGGTCTGATTCCCCGTCCGTAACGCTTGACCTGCATGGCTTCGGCTGATTTCCCAAAAGCCAGGCCTGTCCACAAGGTAAGCCCCTGTCCGACTTCCAGGTGATAATCGCCGAGTACTGCCTTTTTTAGGATGCCCAGATCGGAAACATAGATATGGCCCGAGAAAAAATCAACTAAACTATTGGCTTTGCCTCCAACCAAAACCCGGATAGAATCAGAGAGATTTCTTTTAAGCAATACTTCCCCTGCATCTTTGTCGAGTACAAATCCAAACCTGACTTTGTTGCGGTAGTTAAATCCATAACGTAAATAATACGCCTGGGGATTGCCCAGATAAATTGATCCGGGTCTTGTTATTGCAGAGTCTGGCGGATAGCTGTATCCGGCAGAAGACTCTAAAATTTGTTGGTACCGCATGATGATCTGGTGAGAACCATATTTAAAAACCTGGCCTGGATTGAGTGAAATTTTATCCGTTTTCTGTTTGGTCGTTACAAAGGGAAGAATGTTTTGAATGGTTTTATTGTCGTAGCCTGCAATGACTTTTAATTCGTAAATGGAATAAAGCGGACCGTAAAGACCAACGTACGACCTGAGGTTATTCAGCTGAATTTCGTTGATCAGATGCAGTTCCTGAAGCTTTCCGATATCATCAGAGTTTAGGCTGATCGGATACCGAATGAGGTACATATAATCATCAACAAGATCGGAATAGTCGAGTGATAAATCTGTTGTCTGTGCAAGGTTTTCGAGTTGGTCTGTAATGAATTCAATATTGGTGACTTTTGAAGAGTCAATTTCCTGCGAGTGTAATTGCATCATTGATAAATGCCCCACAATTATCCATATCGCGATCCTGATGGTCGCTGCTTTTTTGGTATTTATAGCGCTTTTCATCAGGCAAATTAAAATTGAAAGATCATAGACGCCTGGGGTGAAAATCCCAGCGACTCATGCATCATTGCAGAAATGTCGAATTTTAAAAATTTGAAATTAAATCCAAACCCCATTGAGAATATCTCCTGTCGTGTTGAGAAACCGCCCCGGATAAAAAACATTTCTTTAATGCTGTATTCAAGCCCGCCGCGAACTAAAATAGGCCTGATTCCGGTGCTTTTCTCTGCTTCCACCGAAACAAGGAAATTATCCATAACATGCCAGGCAAGTCCCAACCTGAAAATAGCCGGAATTTTCTCGTTGTTGTAATCAGCCAGTTTAACCTGGATTGGATTGTAAACCCATGCTCCAATAGTCAGGGTTTTGGTTACATCCGATTGAACGCCCAGTTCAAAGGTCACATTGCTTTTACTTCCATAGTTATCACCCAGTGTGGTCTGCAGGTAATCCAGCTGCAATCCAATTCTGAAGAATTGCCCAAACGACCGGGCATACACCAGGCCAATTTTAATATCGTTGTACAGCTTATACCCGAAGTGGTTGAACGATACACCCAAAACGCCAATTTTGGTCGGGACGATTACTGCAATGCTTTTAGTGCTTAATTGATTGACGAGAAACCGGTTTTCGTAATAAATACCTGCTCCAATTTTATCGATGAGTGCAATGCCGGCCTGGTTGTTCTGGATATTCCAGAAATCGGTTATCGCCACAGAAATCCTCCCCATGCCGGCCTGCCGCGAGCCAATTGGATTGATGTCCCCACCGGCAATCATATCAGTGCATGAGCATACAACTACTGACATAAGTAGCAGTATAAATCGTGTTGGTTTGCGTATCACAGTTGGGACAGGTTTGGCGGCCAACAAAAACAAACAAACTTTGTTATTTTTATGGCACTTAAATTTAAGAAAAAATTTAATCGGTTAACACAATGGATAAAATCATACTCAAATTTTTAAAAGACCTGGAAAAAAATAACAACCGTGATTGGTTTAACGAGCATAAAAAGCAATATGAAGCTGCCCGCTTTGAAATGGAAAAATTTGTCGATCATTTGATTCTTAACATCAGGTCATTTGATCAGGACATCGGAGATTTGACGGCTAAGAATACGATGTTCAGAATTTACCGCGATGTGAGGTTCTCGAAAGATAAAACGCCTTACAAGACTTATTTCAGTGCTTATATGGCTGATGGAGGGAGGAAGTCGGAAATGGCTGGTTATTATGTTCATATCAGTCCTGATACCTGTTTTGCCGGAGGTGGTTCGTATCACCCATCCGGGGAAAACCTAAAAAAAATCAGGTCGGAAATTTACTATAATCTTGATGAATTTAAAGGCATTATAAGCGATGCAAAATTTAAAAGAGTATTCGGCGAGGTGAAAGGGGAAAGACTAAAAAGGCCTCCGCCTGGATTTCCGAAAGATTTCGAAGGGATTGAAACCTTGAAGTTGAAAGATTTTACGGTTATTCAGTATTTTGATGAGAAAGATGTTATTCAGCCAAATTTTGATCAATCCGTATTGGATGTATTCAGGACAATGAAACCTTTTAATAATTTTTTAAACAGGGCAATCAACGGATAGATTTTTGATCGATCACTTATACCGAATTTTCTATAAACAGCGTTCTCATTTCTAACAATGCTACTATTCAATAGCTATCGGTGGCTCAATTGAGAAATTGGAGACCCTGTGTTAATCAGGTCTTTTATTTGTGACCACTTTAGAAATATATTCGTAGCTCCTTGAGAGTAGGGTGCAATTTCGTAGCTGTTGTACGAAAAACCCAATCCGCTACCGGTAATATAAATATTCCTGTTGGGTTTCACTTGTTCTACAAAAAAACCTGCTTCGGTAAGCTTAACCTCAGCTGGAATGCTGTAATCTTTTCTCAATTGATTGGTGAGTATTGCTGCCAGGTCTTCTTCCGATCCTTCCGCAAACACATCTGCAAAAGTTAATAGTTTCCCATCATCCAGATGAATGATGTCGTATGAAATATTGGTCATTCCATGTGCCCCGCCTGAATAAGCATATTTAAGATATTCGAGGCACAGTATATAATTGGAATTAAATATTACCGACATGCTGATTACTTTCTCCCAGTTGAACGATGCTCCGCTTTTGTGCCAATTCTCGTTTTGTTTTTTATAGTTCGACAAATACTCGTTCTCAAAACGAACAAGCATGCTGTCAGGTAAACGAATGTAGAAACCTGTACCAAAAAAGCTGTTGGCAATAAACCTTTTTACGGAGTCGACCACATCAGGATTGATGAATTTTTTTCCGGGATAAATAAGCGTCATTTCGATTTCAGCAGTAGGAGAGGTGGGGTCATTTTCAACCAGGTTTCCTTCTGAGTGCAAATAATGAACATCGAAAGGCATACTGCCGTTAGGATAATATTCGTTCAGCACGAAATCCAGTTTTTTATTTTCGGTGGCGTTCCATTTTCCCTTATAAACACCATTTTTCAGGATGCCTGTAAAAGCATATTCTGTCCGGCCAAATTCTTTTAAGTGGGCATTGTCTGCATCATCAATGTCTCCGTCAAGCTCGATTGTTTTGCCATAGTACATTTTATCTCCATCTTCCACAAAACGGTATTGGTAGTTACCCGATAACTTATCATAAAGCCTGACAATATTGGCTGTGATGCTGATGTCAGTATCAATATTTCCTTCAAATCTTAAATAGGATAATTTCTTTTGCTCCGTTCCCTGTCCGAACATCAAAAGCGAAAAATTCAAAATAACGAACAAGTATATCAGTCTGTTTTTCATGAACTTAAATTGAAGATTGGTTGTCCAAAAATAATCATGCTAAAATACAACTATTGACCGTTCAATGTGCTGGGTTTTTTACTTTTGTAAAGTAAACCGGGCCGGTATTATTGCTATAATTGCCACCCTGATAATCACGATGTTTTAATCCCTTTTTCTGGTGGATAGCTACAAAATAATAACAACCGCATCCGAATCTATATATAAGGAAAAGGGAAGTAAATTTATTGCGAAGGTTTTTGCCGTTGAAACGGAAGAGCAATTCAAAGAAATATTAAAAACAGTTAAGAAAGAATATTATGATGCCCGTCACCATTGTTATGCCTGGCGTATTCATCCTGAAAAGGAGCAATACAGAAGCAATGATGATGGGGAACCATCCGGTTCGGCCGGCAAGCCGATACTAAATCAGCTTTATTCGTTCGGATTATTTAATGTGTGTGTAATTGTGATCCGGTATTTTGGAGGAACCAAACTTGGGGTTAGTGGCCTGATCAATGCATATAAAACGGTATCTCGCGATGCTTTGAGCAAGGCCGGAATCGTTACTAAGTTCATTACCAGCAATTATGAGTTGGAATTTGATTATCCGCTGCTGAATGATATGATGCGGATTATCAAAGAGGAAAATTTGGAAATCCTTGATCAGAATTTTGAAATGAGTTGTGTTATTAAAATTGCCATAAAAAAAAATGAGGAAAAAAAGCTGATTTCAAAACTATCAAAATTTCACGAATTGAAGTTAAAACCTTTGAAAACAGTTGAATAGAATATGAGTTTCCTTTTTCCTAGATACGACAAAAAAATTTTAAAGTCAATCAAAAAACCTGTTTTTTTTTCACTATTTTTATCCGACTTTTGTTAGGTACTTTTAAGGCTCCTCTGTATCTTAACCATACATTTGATTTTTAAAATGTTAGCGATATTTTGACCAATAAATCTTTTTATTATCGGATAATTTTTATGTGCAAATGACAAAAAAACACGTTGAGGTTTGGGACCGGTGTCTGAAAGTCATCAAGGATAACTTACCTTATCAGAGCTACAAAACATGGTTCGAACCAATAGTACCCCTTAAATTAGAAGGAAGTATTATAACTATACAGGTGCCCAGCCAGTTTTTTTACGAATGGCTTGAGGAGCATTACATTAGCCTGCTAAAGAAAACAATTAAAAAGGAACTTGGAACTCAGGGCCGACTGGAATACAGTGTAATAATGGATAGTTCATTTGCTGATTCAAAACCATATTCGGTCAATTACCCAACTTCCAATACGAAAGCCACAAAAAATAAACCGGTAACGATGCCGATAGATTTGAACAAAGCAAATACAAGAGATATACCAAATCCGTTTATCATCCCAGGCCTAAAGAAGATTAAAGTGGAATCGCAATTGGTCGAATCATATTCGTTCGACAATTTCGTGGAGGGGGATTGCAACCGCCTTGCCAGATCAGCTGGGTGGGCCATAGCCGAAAATCCAGGAAAGACAGCATTTAACCCGCTTTTAGTCTACAGCAATGTTGGATTGGGTAAAACGCATTTGGTGCATGCAATTGGACTTCAGGTTAAAAATAATTATCCTGAAAAAACAGTATTGTATGTAAAGACCAATGAATTCGTCAACCAATATATCGATTCGGTCAGGAATAACAATCAGAATGATTTCATCCATTTTTACCAGATGATCGATGTGCTGATCATGGATGATATTCAGTTTGTTGCCGGCAAAGAAAAGACACAGGATGTCTTC
>JAUXBM010000102.1 GCA_030619415.1 Chlorobiota bacterium | reverse complement strand
TAACCCGCAGTTCGGAATTTACAATTCTGAAAAAAATATTACCAGAAAAATAAGGAATAAGAAATGCAAAAGCATTTTAATGTCTAAACTAACTTCCTGACCTGAAAAACTTAAACAGCTTTGTCGCTTTTACTTTTCCAATGCCCTCCACTTTTTCCAATGATTTTACATCGGCAAGGATAATTTGTTCGATGGTTTTGAAATCGAGTAAAAGTTTGTGAGCCAACACAGGGCCTATTCCCGGAAATCCCTGTACAACATAGTGTTGCTGTCTTTGTGCTTTTTTGGGTTTTAATCCTTTTCGGCGAATAAAAACAGGAGGGCTTTCATATTTTTGCGAAGCCATGATAATAAGCCGGGCTGTGTCCTCTTTTCCGGAAGAACGGATAACCGGAATTTGCCACGACAGGCTAACAGATAACAACGCGCCTTTTATGGCCTCGGCACGAATGCTATGTAGTGTTTTAAAAGGGTTTCCCTCAACTACAATCAAAGGAATAGCCCCTGATTTCCTTAATTTGGCACATTGACTAAACAGCCGTCCGTCAATGATGGATTGTACAAAATCTTCACTCGTTTTCCTTTCAATGACAATATCATCATTGATCATATAATCGCCAACAAAAAGTTGCCGAAAAATAACATTTGTATTTTTCGCTGCAAGCATATCCGGGATGCCGGAATTTTTCTCACGGTTGTCAGCGGTTACGGTAATTTTCATTTTACTCAGTAAGCTGCGTAAAATTACTCAATCCATTGAGTAAAATGAATTTTCGGTTTTGAGTTAGAAAACCCGGACATAAAAAAGACGCCAGATTTCTCCAACGTCTTTCTCAGTTTTAAAAGTTAATCTTTCTTTCACAAGAAAGAACCAACTGCTTTTTAGTGCTCGCTCAAATATTTTGCTACACCTGCTGCGTCTGCTACCATTGCATCGTCGCCGGCATGCCAGTCGACAGGGCAAACTTCACCATTCTCTTCAAAGAATTGTAAAGCATCAACCATACGCAAAGTTTCGGTAACGCTACGTCCTAGAGGAAGGTCGTTAACAACCTGGTGGCGAACAATACCTTGCTTGTCGATCAGGAACAATCCACGGTATGCAACTGCTGCACCGTTAAATTCCATCTCGCCCTCTTCGTTGTAATCGTATTCACCGGCGAGTACATCATAATTTTCTGAAATGGTTTTTGAGAGATCAGCAACCAATGGAAATTTAACACCTTTGATACCACCGTTATTTTTTTCGGTATTCAACCATGCCCAATGCGAAAATTGAGAGTCAACAGAACAGCCGACAACGGCTACATTCCTCTTTTCAAACTCTTCCATTCTATCCTGGAAAGCAATGATCTCGGTTGGACAAACAAATGTAAAATCAAGTGGATAGAAAAAGAAAACCACATGTTTCTTTCCGATGAACTGTTCCAATGAAAATTTTTCAACAAACTCTCCGCCGTTCACAACGGCATCAGCTTCAAATAAGGGAGCTTTTTTCCCAACTAATACTGCCATAATTTATTTAGTTTAATATTAATAGTTTAATTAAATGGAAGGCAAAATTAATAATTATTTCTGCTCGAATTAATACCAAAAGTTAAGTATTCTTAATCAGCAGCAGCACCAGCCCTATTTTTTACTTCGGCGATCATATTCGCCAGCTGCATTCTGCTTTTAACGCCTGTTTTTTTATAAATACGATGCGTATGATCTTTTACCGTTTGCAGGGAGATGAACAATGTATCGCTGATTTGTCGGTTCGTCATGCCTTCGCAGATTTTTTCTACGACTTCCCACTCTCGTTTTGATATCTGATAATTTGAAATGAAGTCAGTATAAGGTGATATTGCTTCCGTTTTACCGGCTGTAGTCAGATAATGTTTATTCAGGTAGTTTCCAAGATAAATAATTGCAGGAATACCCCCGGCGAAAAATACCAGGATATAGGTACCGGCAAAAACAGGATCACGATCAACAAAGAAAAATAGTGTTATTCCCACTGCACTCATTAAAAGGTTGATATGCGCAAAATTTCTGACTGCGTTTCGAAAACTTCTGTGTTTAATTCCGGCTCCACGGATGTATAAAAAGTAAAATGCAATGAGCAAAGTCAGAATTTCAATTCCTACAAAAACAAATTTTGCATAATCAGAGAACAGTTGGGCATTTTCCGACTGTGTTCGGAATAAATAAACAATTAAATAGCCGTACCCAAATATTATCAGAAGCATAAATGCGAAATAGGAAAATGTTAGTTTTCCGGAAACAGTTTTTCCCACTATTTCCACACTCAGCTTGATGAACATATACCAGGCAGCAATTAAAAAGGGAATTCCGAGATAAGGAATAAAATTTGCGATTGTTTCAACAGTAGCTGTTGGGGTTTCCATTTCCTGGAGAATCCATTTTACGACCGCCATTCCGATCAGGCCATATAATCCAAAAATGAAAAGCAAAATTTGGTTATACAGATAAGTATTTAGATAATTGAGCTGGTATGTCTTATTGAGTCTGTCTGTTAGAAGGACAGATCCAACGCCCGCACCCAACGAAATGAGAATAAATACGATAAAAAGTAATTCGCGTAACACCCTACTTTAGTAGTTGATAGTCCAAATTTACAACCAATTTGATCATGGTGTTCAATAAAGCCACAATACTTAAGTAGTATTTATTCAGAATCCTACTTTCGTGACTTGACCATCCAGGGTTCTTCGCTTAGTTTTGCTGTGTAAATCAATAAATCATAATAAAATGGAAAACACATCGCAACCTTTAACTTATGACTTACAACCCACCGTCGGTTCCAGTTATGGAATGAGCTGGGAAGTCATGAAAAAGAATTTCCTCGAACTGCTTTTAGTAATGGTAATCTACGTTGTAGCAAGTTTCCCGGTTGGAATTGGCAGGGCCGGGGCAGAAGCGGCAGGACTTGGTTTTGGCGGGGTTATGTTAGGCATCTTCAGCCTTGTATATGGATTGTTTGTTGTCGGGCCCCTGTCGTATGGAATGGCCTATATTTTTCTAAAAGTGATCAGGGGGGAAAAATTTGATGTAGCCGACATGTTCGATTGCTTTAAATCAAATTACATAAACGTTGTTTTAGCCAACCTGCTTACCGGTGCGATTATAATTGCTGGTTTCATCGTATTTATTATACCGGGTATCATCTTCGCCTGTAAACTGGCATTTGTGCCTTACCTGGTAATGGATAAAAAACTGGAAGTAATTGAAGCTGTGAAAACCAGCTGGAACATGACCCGAGGTCATGCCATGACAATTTTCCTGATGGCATTACTGGCATTTCCAATCATCATTCTAGGCCTGTTAATGATACTGATCGGTGTTGTTCCGGCCTCCATCTGGATTGAGGGTGCTTTTGCAGCTATTTACCATTCAGTTGATAAAAAGCTAAACAACCATGCTGAGGCAGAGCCTGTTGTAGTCGCAGAATAAACCATATATTCTATATAACTCTCTCAATCTTTCTGTACTATTATTAGGGATTACCGGCTGGAAACAACCGGTAGTCCTCTTACTTTTTTAACCATTAATAATTTGCTAATCTTATAGATAATACGATCCGAGACCTTTGTAAAACTTCAAAAACTGTCATTCTGAATAAAATGAAGAATCTTTACACTCTGTTTCTAAAGCACTTAAGGATCCTTCGCTACGCTCGAGGATGACAAAATGGATGTTTTGCAAAGGTCTCGATCCTTGAAGAACCTACAACCGGTTTGGTTGCATTGGACTGTCAGGTTTTGTAGTGGCGAATTCATTCGCCAAACATGAAAATTAAGCCAAACTTATGGCAGGCGACTGAAGTCGCCTGTACAATTTTTTCAAGCTAATTCATTAAATCATCAAAATTCACCAGGATGGGCATATCTCTCTGGAAGTCGTAAAGGGTGAGCTTTCTTAATCCGTAAAAGCTTTTCCAGTAGTTCATCAACGATCTGTAATAACCCATTTTAGCATTGTCGTTATCTATCTGGGCATTGTTCAATTCAAGCACATCATTTACCTTACCGATCATATACCGTTTTTGTGTCACATCAAATCGCTTTTGCGCCACTGTATCTGATTTAGCTGCAATTCTCAACTGCTTTTCCTGCATATTGAATTGCCTGACATTGATCACAATATTTTGTTCGAAATCAATTCTGTCCTGTTCAACCGTCGTGGCAACAAGATCAAGATTCGATTCTGCCATTTTAATATTTCCTCGTGCCTTTCCCCAATCAAGGAGTGGCACCGTAATTCCAAGCATAACCCTTTCCTCATCCAGTGGGTTTTTATAGGCAGTCTGGATATCCGTGGAAGTTTGCGTCAAACCAAACGAAGCAAAAAGTTCAGCATCAAACCTCCCTTCCCGCTTAGCCCTGTTTAGTTCACTTTCAGCCTCAAGCATCCTTCTTTGAAATTCAAGTCCTGATGAGGTGTTGTTCCTGGCTTCAATAATCGCTTTATCGCCGGGAATAACAAAATGTGGCGTTTCTGCCGGGGGTATGAGTTGAATCCTGAATTCATCTTTTAACCTCAAATAAGACTTAAACACAAAAAGTTGATTCTCATAATTCAGTTCTTCAATTTCAACCGATGCCTCTGCCTTAAGCAGGTTTAATTCCAATTGCAACAATTCGTTTTCGGCAATCTTGCCAAGGTTGTATCTCCCCTGTGCTATTCTGAACAGCGTATCATAATTGGCCTGGTTCTTTGCCGCAATCCCAACCTGTATTTGCGCCAGCAACAACGAGAAAAAATAATCCACTGCTGTAATAGCCACCTGTTCAGTGGTTTCAATATACAACCGTTGTGCCTCTTCAAAACGCATGGGTTCAATCTTTTTATCCCATTTGTATGGATTATAATGGAAAATGGGTTGGCTGATCCCGATATTAATCATGTTTGTAAGGTACTGCGTAACGGTTGTGTCGTTCAGTGTATTATCCAGACGTTGTATGCCTGACCTTAGAAAAACCTCACCACCGGAGGCGCCTATCTTTTGATTTATTGAAAGTCCAACAGAATAGGACATTAAATTTTGAGCTGTAAAAATGGTCGTTCCATCCTGGGCAGGGATTGCATTAATGCTTCTGTTGAGGTTTGGCAAGGTGGCGTCCAAACGGATACCCGGCAAATAAGTGGCTTTAAAAGACCGGAAGCTCCAGTAACTTCTTCTGTACCGATGCTTGGCCATTTGGGCATCGGGTGATTGATCATGGGCGATTTTGATGACTTCTGCCAAAGCATATTTTACAGAATCCTGCGAATATGAATCGGTGCAAACAACCAGGATCAGCAGAATAGATATTGTATGTAAAATTTTTTGTTTCATATTTTGTTTCATATTTGAGTCATCAAATAAATTCTTCGACCTGTTAGCATCAGTTCACTCGCTATCGCTCGTGACCCGGCAAGCTAACAGGTCAGGAATACCGGTTAACCGATTTCCCTTTTTCTATTTTCCAATCTTCCATCTTTCCACTATTCCAGCTTAATCATGCCTCAAACTCTCCACCGGATCTTTTTCGGATGCCTGCTTAGCCGGTAAATATCCAAATACAATGCCCACCGTAGCTGCGACACCGAACGAGATCAGAATAGACGGAAACGAAACTATCGTCAGTATTCCAGTTGTAGATGTAATAACTTTTGCCATGATCACACCGAGCAATATCCCGATAAGGCCACCGCTAACACTGATAAAAGTTGCCTCGGCTAAAAACTGGAACACAATGTCTTTTTTAGTTGCCCCCGTAGCTCTGCGGATGCCAATCTCCCTGATCCGTTCCATCACCGATGCCAGCATAATATTCATGATACCAATGCCGCCGACGATGAGCGAGATACCTGCAATAGCGCCCAATACGATATTAAAAATGTCTTTGGTTTTTTGTTCTTGTTTTAATAACAATTCGGGAATCTTGATCTCAAAATCCTCGACGCCCTGGTGGCGCCTTTCCAGTATCTTTTTCAACACCTCAGCCGTAACGGTAAGTTGTTCCGTTTCTTTCACCTGTACAACAATCTTATCAAGCTGGTTCGCACCTACAATCGAACCGGCATCATCCTCCATAATCATCATTCTCCGCCCGGAAAAAGAGACCGAGCCTCCTCCACCAAGTGATGACTGGTTGACCAGCGACCGGTCCTTATAGCGTAACAATACTGTTTTAATGGGTGCAAATACATTTCGATTGTAATCGCTAACCCCCATATCCTCAGCCTTTTCGTTAACTTTTACCCCTTCCAGAACACCAATTACTTCCAGCCATATATTGCCACATTTCAATTTTTTTCCAATTGGATTTTCTTTTGGAAAAAGCTTGGCCACAACCTGCGGACCAATGATGCACACCGGATCTCCGCGCTCTAATTGCCATTTGCTGAACAGATTGCCTTCTCTTAATGTTTGGTTAAAAAGATCAAAGAACACACCATTTATCCCCGACAATTCAACACTTAATTTTTTGCCGTTGCGAACAGCAAGCGTTGGGTAAATCACTTCGGGACTCACTTTTTCAACAGTCGGGATGCTCTTCAAAATATTTTCCGCATCCTTCAAGGTT
>JAUXBM010000150.1 GCA_030619415.1 Chlorobiota bacterium | reverse complement strand
TCGGTTTTATTACTGCCGCATCCACGAACTACTTCTTCAATAGAATTTGGACTTTTGAAAGCACCAACCCAAAGGTGATGGTTGAGTACACCGAGTTCTTTCTCATATCATTAATCGGGCTCGGACTTAATACTTTAGTGCTCTGGCTGCTGGTGAGCAAATTCAAAATGAATTTTTATGTAGCAAAGATATTTGCCATTGCCTTTGTAACAGTTTGGAATTTTTTGGCAAATGCCTTTATAACTTTCAATCCGGACAGGACTTCATTTATTTGGTAATTTTCCCAGTGATCACCTAATTTTTAGAAATAGAATCCTACTTGCAGGTTGATGTCGATTATTGAATAACTACCTGTAAATAGTTTGGGTACGATCGGGGCCCATTGAAACTATTTTGATGGGTACGCCCAGATGGCCTTCAATAAAAGAAACATAATTTTTTAGCTCTTTGGGTAAACTTCCGTAATTATTTGTATGATCAATATCTGCTTTCCATCCTGCCAATGATTCATAGATCGGTTTGATCCCGATGCTCGTGCTTTCGAAAGGAATTTCTTCAATTTGCCGGCCCTGGTATTCGTATTTCGTTGCCACGTTCAGCCGATCAAATTCATTCAGTACATCTGCCTTCATCATCATAAGTTCTGTAACACCATTCAGCATAATAGAATATTTTAACGCCGGAAGATCGAGCCAGCCACACCGACGTGGCCTGCCTGTTGTAGAACCGTACTCTCGTCCGATATCCCTCAGCTGCTGTCCATCGTTATCAAACAATTCGGTAGGGAAGGGGCCACTACCCACGCGTGTGCAATAGGCTTTAAATATTCCGAATACATTGCCTACATTTCGGGGTGCAACACCCAGGCCATTGCAAACGCCGGCTGCTGTTGTATTTGATGAGGTAACATAAGGATACGAACCAAAATCAATATCGAGCATGGTTCCCTGTGCTCCTTCAGCAAGAATAGACCTGCCACTTTTCAGGCTATTGTCAATAAAGTATTCACTATTTACTTTCTTTAAGGCACGTAACCCGGAAAGCGCTTCAGTCCATGCTTTTTCATATTCCGTAAATGGAAGCCCATCAAATTCGATGGTTTCAAAATCTTTTTCATAATGCCGGATGATAAACATATGACGCTCCCTGGCCAACCGATACCGCTCATCGAAATCCCCACGCTCAATATCACCTATTCGCAATCCATTCCGACTGACCTTATCAGTATATGCCGGTCCAATACCTTTAAGTGTAGAACCAATTTTCTTTTTCCCTTTTGATTTCTCATAAACAGCATCCAGCAATCTATGTGTGGGTAAAATAAGGTGCGCCTTTTTTGAAACCAACAGGTTATCACCAACCTCAACGCCACCGGTTCTGAGCATATTGATTTCCTTCCGGATAACAAAAGGATCAATTATAACACCATTCCCAATTAGATTGGTAGCGTTTTTATTAAAAATTCCGGAAGGAATTGTGTGGAGAACAAATTTCTTGTTGTCAAATTCAATGGTATGGCCTGCGTTGGGCCCGCCCTGAAAACGGGCAATAACATCATATTTTGGTGTAAGGACATCAACAATCTTTCCTTTTCCTTCGTCACCCCATTGAAGACCCAATAGCACATCAACTTTCATCAGCGTTATGCATTAAAAATGCCCTGAATTAACAGGGCTGTGTTAGGAAACAAATGTATGAAATAAGTTTTGCTCAATAAAGAAAAGCGGCTAAATTTTACCAACGGCTTTTTTTACAGGGGGATGGTCTTTGCATTTGCCATAAAATGTAAGCGAATGGTAGGTTACATTTACACCAAGCATCTCTTCAACAGATTTTTGGATGTCTTGTATTCGAGGATCGCAGAACTCAAGCACCTGTCCATCATCTATGCAAACAAAATGGTCGTGCTGCTTAAATTTAAAAGAGCGTTCGAATTGAGCACAATTGTTTCCGAACTGGTGTTTGGTCACGAGGTTGCAGTCGAGAAGTAGTTCAATCGTATTATACAAGGTCGCACGGCTAACCCTGTATTTGTTATTTTTCATGCGGATATAGAGGGTTTCAATATCGAAATGCCCGTCTGTTGCATAAATTTCTCTAAGAATTGTATAGCGTTCCGGGGTTTTTCGATGACCCCTGGATTCAAGATACTCTGTAAAAATTTTTTTTACGGATTCAAAAGTGTCTTTTTTGCTACTCACTTTCATGCTCACTTACTTTGGTGGTGTAAAAATACGATAAATTATTTTTATGTAGTTTAAATATAAATAAAAAATATAAAATCCTTTAGGTGAATGATTTAGGGAGGATTTTTCAGACAAATTTATCAAGACGGGTCACTTTTATCACCTCTTTTGTTTTCTTGAGTTGTTGAATGAGCTTTTTCAAATTAGCAGTACTGCTTACATAGAGGGTTAGGCTGAGGTTGATGAGGCCTTCTTTACTTTCGAGGTTAAAAGTGCGAATATTGAGTTGAAAAGTATCAGTTATCAACCCGGTAATTTGATTGATAAACCCCAATTTGTCAACTGCTCGTATTTTCAGGCCTGCCAGAAACGTGATGCCTTCCCGTTGTTTCCATTTGGCTTTTATGATGTTTTTACCATATTGCGACATCAGTCTGATGGCGACATCACAGTTGGTCAGATGTATTTGAATGGGTTCGTTGGGAAAAATCAATCCGATCACATCATCACCCGGAATTGGATTGCAGCATTTTGAAACAGAATACTCAAGCTCATTGAAATCGTCCTTCGAATTATTCTTGAAATTTATTTCGGTTTCCTGGTCTTCATCTTGTTCAATGGGTACGGCTACAACAGGCGTTTTAGGCCTGACAAAAGGAAAACGAATATTGCGCATCCAGTTTACAATGCTTTCTTGTGGCTGTAAGGTTTCTCTTACATCTTTGAACCCTATTTTTTCAGTCGAAAGAAGATAGTACAGGTCAACAGGGCTTTTAATTTTATTTGCCCGCAACAGTTTATTGATATTTGGTTTTGAGTTCTCAAGTTTCAGTTGCAAAAAATAGTTTTCTAATTTTTGTTCGCCATCATCCCTGAATTTTTTCCTTTCAGTGCGTATGGCATTCTTTATCCTCGATTTGGCCCTGGCCGTCACAACATATTTAAACCAGTCTTCATTTGGTTGCTGAACCCTGGAGCTGATCACTTCAACCTGGTCGCCCGATTTTATCTGGTAGTCAACAGGAACCAGGCGGTGATTTACATTGGCGCCAATGCAATGGTTACCAAGATCAGTATGAATGGTGTAAGCAAAATCGAGGACAGTGGCTTCTGCCGGCAGGTTCACCATTTCGCCTTCAGGGGTAAAAACCACGATTTCTTCGGCGAAAAGGTTCTTTTTAAAATCGTTGATAAAAGCAATCGCTTCTTCATCACTCTCGGTGAGTAACTCCCTGGTTTTAAATAACCATTCATCCAGGCCTGCATCAACATGGTTTTTGTCCCGGTACTTCCAGTAGGCTGCATACCCTCTTTCGGCAATTTCGTCCATCCGCTTGCTTCGAATATGCACATCCACCCACTGCCCGTTCTGGCCCATTATTGTGGTGTGAATGGCTTCGTAACCATTGGCTTTTGGCGTACTGATCCAATCGTGTAACTTTTTGTTATTTGGCTTATACATGCTGGTGACAATGGAATAGGCGCCCCAGCAAGCCAGTTTTTCCTTTTCAGTTTCCGTGTCAATAATCACATCAACACTATAAGTATCATAAACCCCTTCAAAAGGGATTTCGTTCGCCCTCATTTTTTGCCAGATGGAATAGGTGGTTTTTTCGTTATACTTTATCTCAAATTTGAATGATTGATTTTGTAACTCGGTAAAAATGGGTTTTTTAAATTCTTCGAAAAATGTCTTTTGGTCTTTTTTTCGGTTGTCGAGTTGTTCCCTTAAATCGTGATAGATTTGAGGTTGTGAATATTTAAATGACAATTCTTCCAATTCACTTTTAATGGCAAATAAGCCCAGTCGGTAAGCCAATGGTGCATAGATATAAAATGTTTCTGATGCCACTTTTATTTGTTTCTCAAGTGGCATGGCTTCCAGGGTCCGCATATTGTGCAAACGATCAGCAAGTTTTACCAATATCACCCTTACATCGTCTGATAAAGTATAGAGGATTTTCTTAAGCGTCTCCGCCTGGGCAGTTGAAGTATTGTCAGAAATTTTATCAATCTTAGTCAGTCCATCAATAATGCGGGCCACTTCATCTCCAAACTGTTTCCTGATCTCATCTAAAGTAATTTCAGTATCCTCAACCGTATCATGAAGTAAAGCGGAGATAATGGATGTCCGTCCAAGGCCTATCTCACCGGCGGCAATGGTAGCAACTGCAATTGGGTGATAAATAAATGGTTCTTTGGTTTTTCTGCGCTCGTCTTTGTGGGCATCAGCAGCCAGGCGAAAGGCTTTACGAACCATCCAGCGATCGATCGTGTCTTTGCGGGTATGCCATACCTCTATCAACCGCCGATACTGCCGAAGGATTTCCAATCTTTCTTTTTCTGCTTTTGTTTGCCTCATAAGACGTTAAACAACACGTTCAACAAAACTACTCAAATCTATTCTTCCATTTTACGTAGATCGTCACATTTGGTTGTCTATTATTTTTTTAATGATTTTGATAAAATAAGTGGTCAGGCAATTATCCGAAAATATTTTTTGGAAGGAGGGTGTCATTCTAAATCCTCAGATAATGGCATTGGTTTTGCATTAATTTGTAGATTTGAAATTCATTGAATGAACAGGATGAAGAGCATATTCCTAGGGTTATATTTCAGTTTAATATGTATTTTTTCGTTGTTTGCCACGCATCAACGCGCCGCCGAGATTACTTACAGGCACGTTGAAGGCTTGACTTTTACATTTAAGATAGTCATGTATACACGTACATCAAGCCCTGCCGACAATACCCGAACATATATGCCAATTCTGTGGGGAGATGGAAATGCCGATGAACTGGAACGAAATGAGTTTTATCCATTGCCAGGCGAAACGGATATTTCATACATGGAATATAACGGGCAGCATACCTTTCCTGCACCGGGTTCTTATGTCATTTCTGTGGAAGACCCCAATAGGAATAATGGTGTGCTGAATATCCCAAACTCCGTGAATGTTCCTATGTATACCGAAACAGAGTTATTCATAAACCCATTTTTGGGAATCAATAATTCGGTTCAATTATTAAATCC
>JAUXBM010000073.1 GCA_030619415.1 Chlorobiota bacterium | reverse complement strand
TTTGTCGGAGTGGCAGGACTCGAACCTGCGACCACTTGCACCCCATGCAAGCATGCTAGCCAACTGCACCACACCCCGTATTTCACTTTTATTCAAGTAAATTATTTAAAGAACAACATTCGAACCTGCGACCATCCCGACATTTCGTCGGGACATGCTAGCCTCCCGATAGCTATCAAGAACACCATACCCCGGTAATTCGCTGCAAATCTAATACATTTTATTCAGATTTAGTACCGGTTTGCTTTTCTTGTTTTGCTATGGAATCGAGTATGCTTTGGTACTCCACACAAATTTCAAGATCCTTTTTGTCCTTCTGAACTTCCTTTATAAATTTTTCGTAATAAACAGTGTCTGAAGAAAACCGCTGAAAGGCTTTTATATCGAATTGGCCTCTTAGAATCACCATGTTTTGGAACGCTACCTTGAGCATGTGATTGTCTTTTTCTAAATTATAATTGTACTCAGCCATATCAGTTTTGCAGTGAATGTATGCCAGTGCGATGGCCTCTGCCTCGAACTGTTCATCAGAAAGTTGCGACGGTCTTGCTTTTTCAGGTTTTGTATTTGTTTCCTGATTTTGGCTGTTCGCTGTGTAAGCGACCAGAACAAATATAACGATTAAAACAGAGGACAAAAAGTGTTTCATTTTTTCGGATTCTTTGGCACAAAAGTAAGACTTATACAAATAGTTATCAGAATGTACCTTTTAAATATAAATATGGCGCATTTGGGTGATTAATTGGTGTGAATTGTTGAACCAACAACGAGCCGTTTTTCAGGACAAGATGTCACATCAGTTCGCTAAAAAGAAGTAAATTTGGGTTTGGCATTTTAATTGTCGTATCGAAAAAAATTAAGATTATAAAAATAAGAAAAATGGAAAAAACCAAATGTTTGATCATCGGCTCAGGACCTGCCGGCTATACCGCTGCCATCTATGCAGCAAGGGCTGATCTGAAACCGATTCTTTATGAAGGCTTACAACCCGGAGGGCAGTTAACCACCACCACCGAAGTAGATAATTTCCCTGGCTATGCCGATGGCGTCGATGGACCTACTATGATGGAAGACCTTAAGAAACAGGCAACCCGGTTTGGTACCGATGCCAGGTGGGGAATGGTAACAAACGTGGATACGACGAAACGTCCATTTAAAGTAAATATTGATGATGGCAAAGAAATAGAAGCCGAAACAATCATTATAGCAACAGGTGCTACGGCAAAATATCTTGGCATCGAATCGGAAGAGAAATTCATGGGTGGAGGCGTTTCGGCCTGTGCTACCTGCGATGGATTTTTCTATAAAGGCAAGGATGTTGCTGTAATTGGGGGTGGGGATACTGCCGCCGAAGAAGCCACCTACCTGGCCAATATGTGTAACAAAGTTTACCTCATCCATCGCCGCGATGAATTGCGTGCTTCCAAAGCCATGCAGAAAAGGGTGTTTAACACACCAAATATCGAGATCTTGTGGAACCACGAGGTGAAAGAAGTTGTAGGTGTAGAAGAAGGATTTAATAAAGCCGTCAACGGAGTGATCCTCTTCAACAACAAAACAGGAGAGGAAAAGAAGATTGATGTTGAAGGATATTTTGTTGCCCTCGGACATACACCAAATACTGATCTCTTTAAGAACAAACTTGAGATGGACAACATTGGTTATCTGATCACTAAGCCGGATTCAACGGCAAGCAGTGTGGATGGGATATTTGCTGCCGGCGATGTGCAGGACAAACATTTCCGACAGGCAATAACGGCTGCTGGAACCGGTTGTATGGCTGCCATGGAATCAGAAAGGTTTATTGGCGAGCAAGTCTAATTATTTTTAAAATGAATACAATGAAGCTGCTCAGTTTGGGCAGCTTTTTCTATTTTTGGGGTTACATCCCGTGAATTATGGCCCTTGGCAATCGTGAGAAGAAGATTATTCAAGCTTCAAAAGTAAGTATAGCCGGAAATGCTTTTCTTTCCGTCCTGAAAATTACGGTTGGACTGATTACAGGAAGCCTGGCTGTTGTTGCCGATGGGATTGATTCAGCCAGTGACATTGCCGCCTCACTGGTCATTTTGTTTACAGCCTATATTATTGCAAAACCCCCTGACCCGAAATTTCCGTACGGGTATAACAAAGCCGATACGATCGCTACAAAAGTACTCGCGTTTATCATCTTTTTTGCCGGGGCTCAATTGGCCATAACCTCTGCGTACAAATTAATGAATCCAACGGAAGGGATCATTCCCGGAAGTATTGCCATTTACGTCATCATCATTTCGATAATTGGCAAACTGATGCTTTCCATGTATTTAAAAAAAATGGGGAAATCCGTTCAAAGTGCCATGCTTATTGCCAATGCCCGAAACATGAAAAATGATGTTATTATTTCACTTTCTGTCCTGGTGGGTCTGGTATTCACTTTAATTTTCCAATTACCGTTTATCGACAAGATTACCGCACTGGGCGTGAGTATCTACATCATGGTAGTTGCATTCAGGATTTTTATGCAAACCAATGTTGAGATGATGGATGGGATGGAAGATAAAGAGATTTACAAAAAAATAATTGATGTGGTAAAAGAGGTGGAGGGTGCTTCTAACCCACACCGGATCCGTGTCAGGAAAATGGCACATCTGTACCTGGTGGCCCTCGATGTTGAAATTGATGGTGATCGAAGTTTGAGCGATGCCCATCAAATTGGGGTGGAGGTCGAAAATAAACTCAAGAACACCATGCCGAATATTTATGATGTTCTCCTGCATCTTGAACCCAAAGGAAATATCGAGCCTGACGAAGCCTTTGGTGTTTCAGAAAAAAATATCTAAAGAAAATTTTCTCGATTTCATTCATTTTTTGAATTTTCGGGCTTTATTAACAAACACTATTTTGAGTGGTTTTATTTTAAATAATCGAAAAGCAAGCAATCCATATTTATATATTTGCAGGCAAAATCCGGCTCCTAAAAATAAGGCAATTATGGTTTATTTCTACCACCACGATCATCACGCGATTTTCATCGTTCAGTCAAAAAATAAGTTGTCAGTTACCGATCATCAGAAGCTAAGATGGCTTTTCAGCGGAGCTTTAAGGTATTATGAAGAGGAGATAGAAGGACGGTTCATCGGACCACGAAAAGAAATGATCACCCCATGGAGCACCAACGCTGTCGAGATCACGCTGAATATGGGCCTGAAAGGGATTGAAAGAATTGAAACTTTCGAAAAAGCGGAAGGCGACAATCCTGATTTTGATCCAATGCTAAAACAGATTTATGAAGGCCTCGATCAGCATATTTTCGATATCCCTTCAAAACCTGAAGCCATCAGGAAAATTGATGATATCCGGCAATACAGTATTGACGAAGGACTCGCTTTAAGCGATGATGAGGTTGAGTACCTCGAAGGCATCAGTAAGAAAATAAAGAGACAGCTTACAGATTCAGAGATTTATGGATTTGCCCAAATAAATTCAGAACATTGCCGGCATAAGATTTTTAATGGGACGTTTATAATTGATGGGGAGAAAAAGAAGGACAGCCTGTTTGCGCTGATCAAGAAAACAGCAGCAGAAAATCCCAATGGACTGGTGTCTGCCTACAAAGACAATGTCGCTTTTATTGAGGGTCCTAAAATTGAGCAGTTTGCCCCTAAAACCCAGAACAAGGCCGATTATTTTGAGATCCGGGATATTGAATCAGTGCTTTCGTTAAAGGCCGAAACACATAATTTCCCTACGACTGTTGAGCCTTTTAACGGTGCTGCTACAGGTACGGGTGGTGAAATCCGCGACAGGCTTGCAGGCGGAAAGGGAAGTATGCCGCTTGGCGGAACCGCTGTTTATATGACATCATATACACGTCGTGATGATAGCCGCGATTGGGAAAATAATATTGCTCCACGAAAGTGGCTCTACCAAACGCCCGAAGATATCCTGATCAAGGCTTCTAATGGCGCTTCTGATTTTGGGAATAAGTTTGGCCAACCGCTCATAAATGGTAGCCTCCTGACTTTCGAACACCAGGAAAATGGCAAGACCTATGGTTTCGATAAAGTAATTATGCTGGCCGGTGGCGTTGGTTATGCCAACAAAACAGATGCACAAAAAGACATACCCGAAGCGGGCGATATCATCGTTGTACTTGGTGGAGATAACTACCGGATTGGCATGGGCGGCGGTGCTGTGTCATCCGTTGCAACCGGAGAATATGGAAATACGATCGAGTTAAACGCGGTGCAGCGGGCCAACCCGGAAATGCAAAAGCGGGCGGCAAACGCCATTCGTGCACTGGCCGAATCATCAATAAACCCGATTGTTTCTATCCACGATCATGGTGCCGGAGGGCATTTGAACAGCTTGTCGGAACTGGTGGAAGATACCGGGGCAGAATTCGAGATTGGTCAACTGCCGGTCGGCGATCCTACACTTTCCGCAAAAGAAATACTAGGCAACGAATCGCAGGAACGGATGGGCCTTGTATTGAAAAAAGAAGATTGCGGCATACTTGAAGAGATATCAAAAAGAGAACGGGCTCCGTTCTACAAGGTTGGTGTGGTGAAAGAGGATCAGAGGCTGGTTTTCAGGGAAAATGAAAATGTATGTCCGGTCGATATTAATTTGGAAGTTTTGTTTGGAAAACCACCAAAAACGGTACTCGAAGATACATCAGAAAAAACAGATTTTTCTGGCTTTTATCACAAAGACAAGTTGTTCCAGACGTATCTGAATGATGTGTTGCAAATAGAAGCCGTCGCATGTAAAGATTGGCTGACGAACAAGGTGGACCGTTCTGTAACCGGAAAAGTAGCGCTTCAGCAATGTGCCGGCCCTATCCAATTGCCCCTCAACAACCTTGGCATTATGGCCCTGGATTATAAAGGAAAAAATGGGGTTGGTACGGCCATGGGACATGCCCCCGTTGCCGGTTTGATCGATCCTGAGGCGGCCTCTCGTTTGGCTGTGGCCGAAGCATTGACGAACCTTGTCTGGGCCCCCATTAAGGATCAATTGGTAGGAGTATCCCTGAGCGCAAACTGGATGTGGCCGGCAAAAAACAAGGGCGAAAATGCACGCCTGTATCATGCGGTTAATGCCATTAGCGAATTTGCGATAAAATTGGGAATCAATATTCCGACGGGGAAGGATTCCCTGTCGATGACCCAGAAATACCCGGATGGCGAGGTTGTATATGCTCCGGGAACAGTTATTGTTTCTGCGGTTGGAGAGGTAACTGATATTAAAAAGGCAGTAACCCCTGTGTTGAAACCAAAACCGGGAACCTCCATCATCCACATCGATTTTTCAAGTGTTCCATTCACTTTGGGTGGCAGCAGTTTTGCCCAAACCAGAACTGTCCTGGGAAAAGATACGCCCGATATTGGTGACACTGATTATTTCGTAAGCGCATTCAATGCTGTACAGGATCTGGTTGACAAACAACTGATCCTGGCAGGTCACGATATTTCGGCTGGTGGTATGATCACTACTTTGCTTGAAATGTGCTTTGCCAATTGCGATCATGGAATGCAGCTCGACTTCAATGAGTACGAGGAAGAGGATTTTATAAAACTGATGTTTAGTGAAAATCCGGGAATTGTTATCCAGGTTGAGGATGTCGATCAGGTAATGCAGAGTTTGGAGGAAAATGAATTAACATTTCATGTTCTCGGGTTGGTAGTTAAGGAATTCGAGCTTAAGATTTTAAAAAATGATTATGGCCATGTGTTCGACATTGATCGATTGAGAGATGTTTGGTTTGAGACATCTTATATGTTTGAAAGAAAACAGAGTGGTGAGGATGCTGCCCATAGCCGGTTGAAAAACTACAAACAACAAGACCTTAAATTTAATTTCGATTCTAATTTTACAGGCAAAGCTACCGACTATGGCATTGATCTGAGCAGGAGAGTTCAATCAGGAATTAAGGCTGCCATTATCCGCGAAAAAGGTGTAAACGGCGACCGTGAAATGGCGTATGCCATGCACCTGGCAGGTTTTGATGTGAAAGATATTCACATGACAGACCTGATCGCCGGAAGGGAAGATCTTTCAGATGTCAACTTTGTAGTTTTTGTAGGAGGGTTTTCTAACTCCGATGTTTTGGGGTCAGCAAAAGGTTGGGCTGGTGCATTTCTTTACAATGAAAAGGCGAAGTTGGCGCTGGATAATTTTTATGCGCGCGACAACACTTTAAGTCTTGGTGTTTGTAACGGCTGCCAGTTAATGATGGAGTTAGGCCTGATTTACCCGGAGCACGAAGAAAAACCAAAAATGTTGCACAATGATTCGGGGAAATTTGAGTCGGCCTTTTTGAATGTTGAAATCAACGAAAATAACTCGGTTATGCTGGGTAGCCTTGTGGGTTCACGACTTGGTATTTGGGTTGCACACGGTGAGGGTAAGTTTAGTTTTCCTTGTTATCGCGATAATTACAACCTTGTAATGACCTATGCCTACGAGCTTTATCCGGGAAATCCAAATGGTTCTGATTGGGAAACGGCAGGTGTTTGCTCCAATGATGGACGCCATCTGGCGATGATGCCACACCTTGAGCGATCATTTTTTCCGTGGCAATGGTCATATTATCCTCAAGACAGAAAGAATGACGAAGTAACTCCCTGGATTGAAGCTTTCGTGAACGCAAGAAAGTGGGTGGAGAAGAAAGTTGGTGAGTAGGAATTATTGATGCTTTATTTCGGAGCTTTCTGCAGCAAATAAAGCCCGATAAACAGGTATATGATATTGGGTATCCATGCCGCAATCTCAGGCCCCAGGTTGCCAAAGGTTGAAAAGACGGTTGATACCTGCATCAGGAAAATATAGGAGAAAGTCAGTCCGATACCGACGCCAAGGTGCATACCTATCCCCCCGCGCACTTTTCTGCTGGAAAGGGCCACCCCAATAAAAGTAAGAATAATGATTGCTGCCGGGCGTGCCAGCCTTTTGTGTTTTTCATTTTCATACTTTCTGTAAGCAATGGACCCTTTCTGTTTTTCGCGGTGAATAAAGTCGTTGAGTTCAAAGTAGTTCATCTCTTCAAATCGCTCTTTTATTTTATAGAGATCGGTGGTTTCGAGTGTAACCAGGCTGGTATCCATTTCTTTTCCAGTGGTAATTACTTGATGGCCTGAACGATCAATCGATCTTTCAAAATAGTTTTTAAGTTTCCAGATATTTTCCGTGGTGTCCCAAAGGATACGGTCAGCCATCAGCTTATAGACGATTTCATGATCCTGGTATTTTTCAAGCGCGAATTTGTAACCGAGGTTCAATTTACGTGAGTAAGTTTCAACATAAACAAAGGTGTTTTTTTCGATTTGAATATGAATATTGCGGTCGTTGTCCTTTGTTAGTTTTTCCATGTACAGGTTTTTGAAAATCCTGCGTGTCTGGTTTGTTTTGGGGATGAGAAAATTATCGAGATAGAAAGAGAAAACGGCAAGAATAATAGAAGCCATCAAATAAGGGAACAGCAACCTCCAGAAGCTGACACCACTACTTAAAATGGCAATAATTTCTGTGTCACCGGCGAGTTTTGAGGTGAAGAATATGACAGAAATAAAGGTAAACAGGTAAACGAATAAATTGATAAAATAGGGAATAAACACAAAGTAATAATCAAATACAATGGCTTTTAAAGGTGCTTCGTTTTTAATGAAGTTGTCGAGGTTTTCGGAGATATCGAAAATGATAACAATAACAATAAGCAGCGAGATGGCATATACAAAAGTGCCCAGAAACTTCTTAATGATGTATGTGTCGATTATTTTCATTTATCTTCTTACTTCTTTACAACCTATTGCTTACTTTTTGAACCATGCCATTTTTCCATTCTGCAAAATCACCTGCCAAAATATGTTTCCGGGCTTCACCAACCAACCAAAGATAGAAATTCAGATTATGAATACTGGCAACGATACTCCCAAGCATCTCGCGTGC
>JAUXBM010000057.1 GCA_030619415.1 Chlorobiota bacterium | reverse complement strand
TCTGTTAGTTTATATCCAACATCAACATCGCCAACCAGGTTACTGGCCGTTTTATCTATCTGATCATATGTCATTCCAAACTGTCCTTCAATCATCAATCGGTCGTCAAGTAACTGGGTTGAGAGGGCCACCTCAAACTCTTGCTGCGATACTTTATCTCCAGGCCGGTAATTCACGCCGATATCAAAATCATCACTGATTTTTGAAAGCATGCTACTCAGCTGGTTTGACAGCACACTATAGTAAGCTGTACCTAAATCGATATTGGCGGAATTGCTGTAACTGAAAGTGCCCAGCACCAGAAGCGAGATCATCTGTTCGTTCATCAGGGCCTTGTTAGTTGTATCCAGATTCGCATAAACCATTCGCAGCATATCAGGATCGAGATCAGGAAATCTAATATCGAATGCAATATCGGGATTCATCAATTTATTTTTCAGGGTTATATAGCACTCAACCACTGCCTTATTTGTGTAATTTGCAGATGTGTCGATGACTACCCCCAGGCTACTCAGGTTGGTTCTTAACCTGTACAAACCCTGAATATTCACATTGGCGGCGTAAGGATCACCTGTCCATGATATTCTGCCGCCCCTTACAAGTTCAAACCGTTTACGAACCAGGTTAGCCAGCGAGAAATGAAACAAGCCTTTCTCAACCACATAATCCCCAACAATGGAAAAATCACCATTGGATTTAACATTCATTTTTAAATCACCTTTTCCTTCGGCTTCAATTCGTCCCATGTCGGATGGCAGAAAAATTTTAATCTTTGCTTGAGGATTGAGCTCTGTAACAAGGTTGATTTCGTAGTTGCTTTTATCCTCTTTCTTTTCTACTTTTTTCTCCAGTGCAATTTCTCCAAAACCAATCGTATCGGGTTCCGGCTCAATAAAAATGATATAATCTTTGTCGGATATCTCAACGGAATAATCCAGTGGCAAACTCACATCGGTACCACTCTTCGACACAATATCAATATCGAGTTTGATATTATTCGGTCTTCCGCTTAACTTAATGTCTCCTGACGTGATGGCTGTTCCGTAATAAATATCATTCATTTTACTGGTGGTATTGATAAAGAGAAATTTGTCGGTGATTATGCGCACATCAAACCTTGAGTCAGAAAAATAGGTGTGCCTGAGGCTGCCATCAACATTTGCCGAATTATTAAACTTATCATAAATCACCAGTTCATCAAAATTGATCCTGTCTTTTTCGAAATATATCTTGTTTGAGAATGAATATTTTGTGTTCAAATAATTGATGCGCATAGCTGCTCGATTGTTAGCGACTTCGCCCACCAGAACAGGCTTTTCCAGCGTACCTGTCAATTTTAATTTCCCGTTGGCTACGCCCTCAATCTCCGTAACAAAATCTGCAACAAACGCCTCAATGGCCCTGAGCTTAAAGCGATTGAAAACAATGTTCAGATCAATTGCATCTTCATCTTTGAATGGAAAATAATAACCATCAATAGAAATGACTTTCCCAACTCCGGAATTTCCCTTTCGATCAACATGAGATTTTACATAAATAGAATTGTTAACATTGTCCCAGGTATTCAAAATAGTGGCATCTCCAAGGTATTCCTTGTTGAACGCGAGATTTGCAATTCTTAAATCTGATATAATGGTCGGGTTATTATTGGCCGTTGAAAACTCAATTTCACCATTGATGATGCCATCAAGGTCTAAACCCAGCAATTGGGTAACGATGTCAAAATTAGACAGGTTCCATTGTTTGAATACGATTTGCAAGGTATCGCGATCTGCCCTTGGGTAATCCCCATTGATATTCAGTTCCGAAGTACCCCCAAAAATGGCCATGTCGTTAAACCTGGTTCCTGAGCTGTCGATAATAACCAAATTTTCAGGGTTGATTCGCCATGATGTATCATTGATTATCAAATCCAATTTCTCAATTTTAAGCCTGGTTGCCTGATCATGTTTGGCATAATAACCGCGGATATCGCCCTTATTTATTATTTCAGCATCTTTGTTATTCCAGTTAATGTTGTAGTAAAGACTATCGTCACCGGCGGAGGCCGCCAACCGAAATCCATCCAGGCCAAAAACCATCTTATCTTGCTCCGTGCTGTCTTTAAAGATTAAGTTTTTCGTACTGAAATTAAGCGTCAGTCTATTGTCGTTGGGCTTAACTTCGAAAATATTGTCTCTAAACTCTACACTTTTGTAAATGATCTTCTCGACAATTGCCTCTGCTGTAAGCTCATTCTTATCAAAATTTAGCCGGGCATTAAACGCAGTTGGCGTTGAGATAATCAGGTCCTGCACGAATTGTTCTTCGAGCAAATCGCTTCTCTTCAAATCAAGTTTTATATCGGCAAATTGATTTTCAACTTTCAATGAATCGGGCGTCTGGGGGAAGACATTTATGTGGTGGTTCAGCAACTGAAAGAACTTGTCGGGTAAAGTGGTGATGCTGTACTTCCCGGTGATGTCAAGATCTGCGAAATCAGATTTCAGGGAGAGCTTGTGCACATCATTCTTATCGATTGATTTATACAACGCGATCTCCTTGACTTTGTAAAAATCCTGACCAAAAGTCAGCGTACTGTTATCCAGTTTTATTGAGGCTGTCATATCATCCAACTGAAGGCCCTTCAGTTTTACGGTCGCTTTCGTTGCCAGGCTAAAATCCTGATCCGACCACATATTGAGGTTGTCAAGATTAGCTCTCAGGATATCAACTTTGGTGTAAATTACGGGTTCACCATAGATGGCCGCAAAGCCTTCTGCAGTCAACATCAAGTGTTTATCACCAATTCGTACGTATCCCTTAACTGTGTCTTCAAAATACGCGCCTTGAAAACCAACCAGCCTGTAGTTATAACCGTTAAAATCCATAGAGTGTAGCGTTCCATTGCCTTCAACCAACATATCGTCAAAGGAATTCCCATTCCCTTTGAAGCTTACTTTCATGTTCACATTGCCTAACAAATCCTGCATATCAAGTAACTTTCCAATCTGAATTGTGTCGCCTGTTGCTATTAATTCAAAATGCAGCGTATCATCTTTGATATTGGTGTAAGAAACTTTCGCATCTATTGTTCCCTCCGTTGCTTTCAGTGTGATATCTGAATTGAAATTGTCGTAATATCCGTCGAATACAATACTGGCCGAAACCCGGTCATCACATGAAAGGTATTTCGTAAAGTCTAAGTTTTTCTCGGCAATTGGCAAATGAAAAGATCTTAGCTCGCATGAGTTAGTACTAATTTCATCAATGTTTGCCACTATTTTTGAGGTATAAAAATCGGGGAGGCCTACAATACTTGCATCGGCAGAAATGCGTGTTTGTTCACCATAATGGACCTTGAGATTGCTCCCTTTGAGGTTGCTCACAGGGCCAGTCATCTCACCTGTCAGGCCAACAAGATTGGGCATTTTTTCCAACACCTCTGCGAAGTAACCAATATCCGATATCATAATGGTTGATGGCCTTATGTTGGCATACATTTCTACAGAATCGATAAATTCTGAATATGATTTATAAGAACTGTAATTAAACCCAAAATCCAGGTCCATGTTCGAGTTATCAACCTTTATAAGCAATTGTTTAGCATGAAGACCTGATGAACTGATGCTAAGATTTGTTGACATTTTAGTAATCGTTATTCCAGAACGTTCAACGGTTGACATGCTGTCAATTATAAAGTTTAGGGAATCATTTATTATTTTGAATTTTGTGGCAGTTATGTTTATGTCGTAAAACCGCATGTTGGCATAATCCATCCCATTTGTGCTATCATACTCCCTGTTTTCATCATACAGGTGAAATACAGCATTCGACAGGAATAATTTCTTTGATCGCAATTTGAAGTTACCCTCCTTTGTATTTTCATCTGGTGGAATTGAATCATTGCTCTTAAATTTATCGATCAGTTGATTCAGGTTAAATTCCTCTTCATTAAGATACTTAGCAAGCCTGAATTCCACACCATCTAATTCCAATCGCGAAAAAACAAGCCCAACTGTTTCCCAGTCAACAAATACGGGGTAAGCTTTGAGGTAATCAATTCGTATCATCGTACTGTCATGATGATCTTTTAAAAGGATTCCCCGCAAGGTTATTCTACCTCTCAAGCCGACTTTGATCGCATCAATGGAGGCATGATTACCGATCATTTTTGAAAATATACTGGTGACAAATCTACCCGACAGGGATTGGACAAAAGGATCGTTGAACAACAAACCCATTGTTGGCGGCAGCAATATCAATACAAGAAGGAATGTAAAGAAAATGTTAAGTAGTTTTCTCCAACGCTTTTTCCGGCTTACATCTTGCCTGGCTAACGACCCGGCTGAGCGCGTAGCATCTGATGAAACCTCCGGTGGATCACCCGGAGGAGTATTACCTGATTTGTTATTTTTGTCAGCCGGTTTCACAAATAATGGACACTTACATTTTAGGCATTGAATCTTCGTGCGACGACACCTCCGCAGCCGTCTTAAAAAATACGCGCATACTGTCAAACGAGATTGCGAACCAAACGATTCATCAATCTTTTGGAGGCGTAGTTCCTGAACTTGCCAGCAGGGCTCATCAACAAAACATCATACCCGTTGTAGAAATTGCCTTGCACAAAGCAAAGATAGCCAAAAAACAGTTGAACGCTGTGGCGTTTACCCGCGGGCCGGGACTACTGGGATCGTTGTTGGTAGGTACTTCGTTTGCAAAATCATTTGCAATGGGATTGGGCATTCCGATTATCGAAGTTGATCATTTAAAGGCGCACATACTTTCACATTTCATTGATGATTCATCAGCCGGTGAACATCCTTCGTTTCCTTTTTTATGCCTTACGGTATCCGGTGGGCATACGCAAATTGTAAGGGTGGATAGTCATTCAGACATGGAAATCATAGGAACTACCATCGATGATGCCGCGGGTGAAGCGTTCGACAAAGCTGCCAAGATTATGGGCCTGCCCTATCCCGGGGGACCAGTAATCGATAGACTGGCTAAAGAAGGAAATGCGAATGCCTTTCAATTTCCCGAACCTAAAATACAAGGGCTCAATTACAGTTTCAGTGGTTTGAAAACAGCCTTTCTTTATTTTTTGCGCGATCAGTTAAAGCTGGATGAGCACTTCATCACGAACAACAAAGCTGATTTATCCGCTTCGCTGCAAGCCACCATTATCCGCGTTCTACTTTCTAAATTAAAACGTGCTTCCCGTGAAACAGGCATAAAAGAAATAGCCATTGCAGGCGGTGTTTCGGCCAATTCAGGACTGAGGTCAGAACTGCTGTCTATGGCAGATAAATTTCGATGGAATACCTATATTCCTCCAATGCAATTCACTACCGACAATGCAGCAATGATTGCTATTGCAGGATACTTTAAATACCTGGATGGTGATTTTGGCTCACAGGACATAACGCCTTACTCTAAGAACAAAATGGTAAAGAATATTTAACTGCGTATAATTTAAGTACCTTTACAGTCTTAATTTTCAGTATTTAAGTCTGTGTGTTTCTCAAATTAATTAATGCATACACGCTCAAATACAACTCAATTTAATGTATTATGAACATCTTTGTAGCAAAATTATCTTATCAAACTATTGAAGACCAACTAAAAACTGCTTTTGAAAAATTTGGAGAAGTAAGTTCGGTAAAAATCGTTATGGACAAATATGAAGGCCGTTCAAAAGGCTTTGGTTTTGTTGAAATGCCTGATGATGAGGCAGCGCAACAAGCCATTGATGCTTTGAACAACACTGAACTTGACGGCAGAACGATTATTGTGAAGAAATCAGAACCAAAATCTTCGGGTGGTGACCGCTCATATGGCGGCGGCGGAAGAAACAGGTACTAAATTACTATTATCCGTTTAGTTTATTCTAAGATTGGCAGGATAAACATTTCTTGTAAAAAGATTTTCCTGGATCTTTCCTGATACTTCTTTTCTTATTGTTATTTACAATTGTGTTAAAGAATTGTTAATAATGGTTCTTTGATAAAATCTGTAATCTCAAATCCTATCCAAATTCGGATTTAGTGCTTATTTAGAGGAATTCTGACCTGCAAGGTAGCAATGTCCGACTTCAGGAGGACATTTTCCTGGCAGGTCGAGTAGAAATACAATACAACTTTCAACCCGCCGGGAACAAGTCTACCCGGCGGGTTGAGTTTCTCTAACCGGCGCCTTCAACCCCTGCTCGATCATCCATTCAGGGAGTTCGGGTTTATGGCTTAATGATTTTTTCCGGAAAGGGCTCCACAGTAATGTGAAAATATCTTTGGCTGTCATGTATCGTCCAAACTTGCGCAGGAGCCTGAAAGTAGCCATTGGTCGATGCAGGGCCAGGTAACCAAACAACTTTATGTATCCCTTTTTCCTGGCCTGGTGCACAACTTCGCTGGGAAGGATGGTCGGATCAATATCAGAACATTTAAACCATTTGTGCCAGTCGCGTTTGTCGTCGATAATACCTCTGTCAATATACTCCTGCCAAAGCGGTGTGCCGCGGTAAGCGCAAAGCCGGTTAAAGCCGAAGGTGTCAAGCTTTAGCCGGGCGGCAAAACGGAAACTTTCAAGAATGTCCTCAAAAGTTTCATCCGGTGAACCGATCAGGAAAAATCCGTGAGCTGTTTCAATCCCGTCCTTTTTCGCCTTAATTATGGCATTCTCAATTTGTCCGAGTGTCTGACTTTTATTCAAGCGGTCGAGCACTTTCTGCGTTCCGGCTTCAACGCCGAAAGCAAGAAAAGTGCAGTTCGCTTTTACCATCAACGGGAATTCTTCAAGAGCCAATGAATCCACCCTGCCCTCGCATCCCCAATGAAACTCAAGCTTTTTGTCAATGATACCATTGCAGATGACTTCGATGCGTTTCCGTTGCATCAGGAAATGATCATCAGTTAGATATATTGAACGATAACCTTCATCGTTGAGTTGCTGCATCTCTCCCAAAACATGCTCCGGCGAACGGCTCCTCCATCTGCCTTTGGCAAGCAAGGGAATGTCACAATAATTACATTTAAAAGGACAACCGCGTGTGGTCTGCATGGTGCAAAAACGATCCAGCGAAAGGACAGCCGGCACATCCAGAGGCATCGATTCGATATACTCGATTGGTAAACTCTTCCGATCGGGATAGGGAAACTGGTCAAGGTCTTTGATTAAGGGGCGCTCAGGATTTTCGATTACTTCACCATTTTTCCTCCAGGTGAGTCCTCCCACTGTATCAGGTTTATCAAGGCTGTCAAAGTATTCCGGAATCAGTTCTTCACCTTCCCCCCTGCCCACACAATCGATATACGGCGCATCATTTAAAATCTGAATGGCATTCACTGTTGCAAAAGCGCCACCGACAATAACGGGTGTTTTTGGCGCTGTCTTCTTCAGCCGTTGCGCCATACTTTTCATAACAAGGTAAGAAGTGGTTGAAAGAAATGAAAGGGCAATCACATCAGGTTTTTCATCTTTTACAGCCTGTTCAATGTGCTCTTCTTTCATATGTGGATGGCAGGTATCGAACATGCTAACCTCGTGTCCATGATTTCGGATAACCGGCGCCAGCGTTTGAATCCCCAAAGGCGGAAAGGCCATTATTTCAATTTGGCCATTGTCTTTTTTCTTCCTCAGTTTTTCAGGAAGAATGTTGTAATAATCCTCGTCGCGGATGTAAATAAGAAAAACCTTCATCTAAATAATTCCTCTCTGCTTAAGCTGATAAAAATAGGAAAAATACCCGTTAGCCTTCATTTTTTGAATCAAGTAATACAAAACCAAAAGGTATAGCAATTCGAAATTCAGGAAAAAGAATTAAATCGCACTTCAAATCTGAAAATCAAACTTGCGTCCGGTGATGGGTTTGTTGTGAGCTTAATGAGGAATTAATCCATACTATAGACATCCACACCTGAAGGAATTATCAGAAGTGAATCTTATTTATCGAAGATAGCACCTGCAATCTTTGCTCTACAATATTTTCGCTATTCGGGATTTGAAATCCGGACGAGCAGAGCAGAGTATATTTTCGACCCGCCCGGACCAAGCCGACCGTGCGGGTCTGACCCCCGCTTCCGGTGTCCACGCCCGGCAAAATACCTGTTGGATAATAATTTGACCCGGTTACACAAATCATTGAAGTTTTTATTTCTTAACTTTGTAAAAATAAATTACACATGGAAAAATTCGTCAACCTGCAAATCGAAAAATTACCCGAAGGATACTATCTGGCTACTTCCGACAGCATCCAGGGGCTTGTTGCACAGGGTCGTACTATTGCTGAAACAATTGAAATCGCCCGTGATGTTGCAAAAAAACTTCTAGAAGCACAGGAAGAGGAAGGAATCATTAATGATCTGGTCAATATTGGCGATCGTTTTGACTATCCTTTAGTAGTTGGCGTTTAAAATGGGGAGACTTGGCGGTTTTACATATAGACAAATAATCAAGAAACTTAAACGTCTTGGTTTTTCTTTTTATCGCCAGGCTTCAGGCAGCCACGAAATCTGGTATAATTCCAAAACAAAAAAATTTACCACCATTCCAAATCACTCCGGTGATATGCCAGAAGGTACTCTTAGGGCGATTTTAAAACAGGCTGGAATTTCAGTTGAAGGTTTTCTAAACCAATAACCTCATGCCCCTCTCCTGGAACGAAATAAAAGACCGTGCCCTCAAATTCTCAAAAGAATGGTCAGGATGTTTTATTTGCAGAAGAGCGTTCTTGCAGGATCGCGTGCAGCGTCTTGAGATCACGTTTT
>JAUXBM010000190.1 GCA_030619415.1 Chlorobiota bacterium | reverse complement strand
GGCCAGAGCCACGATGAGAACCATGTATCTACCACATCCTCGTCTTGCTTCAGGTCATGAATACTTAATGAAGCATCATGTTTTTCCCGGGCAATTTCCAGCGCTTCCTCTATCGATTTGGCAGCCACCATTTCACCATCAGGCAAATAATACACCGGAATTTGCTGACCCCACCATAACTGTCGTGAGATATTCCAGTCGCGTACATTTTCCATCCAGTGGCGATACATATTTTTAAATTTATGGGGATGGAATCTGATTTCGTCATTTTCAACTACCTCCAATGCCGGCTTTGCCAAATCCTTCATTTTCAGAAACCACTGAAGGGATAACTTGGGCTCTATAACTTCATCAGTCCGTTCGCTGTATCCAACTTTGTTGACATAAGGTTCAGTTTTTTCAAGAAAACCTGCACCGGCAAGATCTTTTACAATTTCATCTCTTACGGCAAACCGGTCTTTGCCGGGATACAAGCCTGCTGCCTCGCTCATGGTGCCGTCTTCTTCAAATATATCGATGGTTGGCAACTTGTGTTTGATTCCTAATTCATAATCGTTGAGATCATGGGCAGGCGTTATTTTCAAAGCCCCCGTTCCAAATTCACGGTCAACGTATTCATCTACAATGATAGGTACCGGCCTGTTCTGAAGCGGAACCAATACTTTTTTTCTGTGAAACCTGGTAAATCTTTCATCCTCGGGATGCACACAAACAGCCGTATCGCCGAGAATGGTTTCAGGACGGGTGGTGGCAATGGTGATGTGATCATCTTCGCCTTCAACCTTATACTGCAAATAGTAAAGTTTTGAGTTTACTTCTTTGTGAATGACTTCTTCATCCGAAACCGCGGTTTTTGCGCTTGGATCCCAGTTAACCATCCGCACCCCACGATAAATCAATCCTTTATTAAAAAGGTCAATAAATACATCCACAACGGAATCGGCCATGGCTTCATCCATCGTAAAACGTGTACGTTCCCAATCGCATGAAGCACCCAGTTTTTTAAGTTGTTCCAGAATGATACCGCCATGTTTTTCTTTCCATTCCCAGGCATGTTTCAAAAATTCTTCCCGGCTTATCTCATTTTTGTCGATACCTTCGGTTTTCAGTTTTGCCACCACTTTTGCTTCGGTGGCAATGGAAGCATGGTCTGTACCCGGAACCCAACAGGCATTCTTCCCCTTCATCCTTGCCCGGCGGACCAACACATCCTGGATGGTATTGTTGAGCATATGCCCCATGTGTAGTAAGCCGGTAACATTGGGAGGTGGAATCACAATGCTGTATGGTTCCCTGTGATCAGGTGTGGAGTGAAAATAATTTTTATCCAACCAATGCTGATACCATTTATCTTCGGTAGTAGCGGGGTTGTATTTACTGGGAATATCCATTAATATTGGCTGTTAAATTTGAGGAGCAAAAATAGTAAAATCAACCTTCCAACAACCTTCCAGAGTCGGAACGACCTGGAAGAGTTGTGGTTCCTGAATTCAGACTCTTCCAGGTTCTGCGAACTCTGGAAGGTCTTAATCATCAAACCCCGGTCGCACGAAAGCCCTTGCATTTGGAAATACGCGCTCGATGCCATTTCGCAACTGTCTGAGAAGTAAAAGAATTTCAGCGATTTCTTTCTGATCGCTTTCGAGGTATTTATAAAGGGTTGTCCAGGCTCCAATCGACTGATCAATCCCCAACAATGCAACTTTAGCCGAACCATCCGAATCTTTGGGCATATCGGCGTATTCTTCATCATTTTCAAAATCATCGTAGCTGCTTGTGAGCGCCCGGTTGACCTTAACCCAAATCTGGAAATGGTAATAAAAAGCTACCTGCACGGCTACGCTGATCCTACGCAAGGTAAGTTCGTCAGTAATTCCTTCAACTGTTACCTTGTGAACACCTTCACCTTCGGTATAAAACCGGTCAAGCGTACCTTCTTTTCTTTTGAAAAAGTTTTCTGCCATATGCAAATACCTGCTACTGGCCTTCGAAACAGGTTGCTCTTTGGCTTTTTTACGATGATTTTCGTGCTCTTTCATTGCATCCTCAACATCATCGTCATCTACATCATCAAATCCGGTAAAACCAAAGTCTGCATCTTCTTCCTGCTTTTCATCAAGCATGTCCTTTACATCCTCTACCGCATCGTTAACCTGATCCCAGAAAGCTTTGTTTTCTTCTTCTCGCCGCTCCTGTTCAATTTCCTCTTCAAACTTAGCATGCGTTTTATAGGTTAAACAACGGGATGTATAAGTGCATCGTTCGCACCAGCCATCACAATAGTTATAAATACCCAGTATGTTATTCGGGTCTTTGGCCATTTCAAGATGTTCTCTAAAATCCATATTTTCAGAATAATTGCAAGAAGGTGTTTCTGTGCCGAAATTACGTATTTATGCAAACAGTTGATGAAAGTTTTCATAGCTTTGAACTTCCAAGAAGACGCACATGATAACTATCCGATCAGAAAAACCCGAAGACTATCAGGGCATTGAAAGAGTTAATGACCTTTCTTTTAAAAGAAAAGCAGAAGGAAAATTAGTAGAAGAAATCAGGAAACTACCTGAATTTGTCTCCGGTTTGTCAATTGTAGCGGAACAAGATGAACAGATTGTTGGTCACATATTATTTTTACCCGTGGTGATTAAACAAAAAGACAAAACGCATTCAACACTCACACTTGCACCCATGTCTGTTTTGCCCGGTTACCAAAAAAAGAGCGTTGGAAAATTGATGATCATTTACGGATTACAAAAAGCGAAAGAGCTTGGTTATAAATCCGCTGTCGTTTTGGGACATCCCAGTTATTATCCAAAATTTGGTTTTGAGAAGGCTTCAAAGTGGAAAATCAAATCTCCATTTCCGGCACCTGACGAAGTGTTTATGGCGCTGGAGCTGGAAAAAGGCAGCCTTGATTCTATCCAGGGAAACGTGATATACCCTCCTGTATTTGATCTCGTATAAATTTTCGGAGAACAGTGATGAATGATTTTTATAAAGCCATAAAAGCTTTGTATCCTTCCAGTGCAAACTGCATTCCCATCGCAATAATGATCATTCCCATAAACTGAGTTGTCAGTCGCTGCCGGCTCATATTGATCTTGGCTGCCAGTTTAATCATTACCAGTATTTCAACAAATGTGAATACCATCGCAAAAATTATGGCAACAACGGCAGTAATTGGAAACCTGTCGGGTGTATGAACAGCCGAAAGTGTAATGGCTGCTGCTATGCTTCCCGGACTTGCCATAAAAATGACCAGGTCGTTAACAGTGGTTGAATCTTCATTAGCCGAACTTTTTAATATTTGCCCCGACAACATCCTGAAACCAATGTATGCAACAATGATTCCTCCAACTATGCGAAAGACTTCGAGCGATATTCCGAAAAACCTCAGGATCAACTGACCCAAAATTGCCGAGCCCAACAGGATCAATGTGGTGAGGGTGGTTGCCTTTATGGTGAAAATGTATTTATCCCTGGCACTTTTCCCTTCTTCCATATGCAAAAGCATCACTCCGGCCACCATTGGGTTGATGACGGCTGTCATGGTTATGGCTGCTTGAATATATTGATAGAATTCCATCAGGCAGTTTTAGTTTGAGGGAGTAAAAGTATTCAAATTGTAAAACTACCTGATTTTAAGCCGGGATTAATCAGCGGATAGGGTAAGGTTTACTTTCCACCCGCCCAGATAAAGGTTGCTTCATTATCCTCCTCCGATATCATCAATACATCAGTTGTCTGGTCAATTGCATTTTTCCGAAGCATCATTATAAAAGACTCTTCGCCTTTAATATCAACCATTGTAGTGAAATTCTTCTTATCGAGCAGTTTATTCAATTTACCCTTAAAGGACGACAGGTCCTCTGCATTACCCTCATGTTCTTCAAAATCGAGAATATAAAGGCTATTCATTTTGTTCAGGAAATTGGCCAGGTCAAAGTCACCACCAAAATCGATGTCGTTATCAGGATTTTCTATGCTTAATTCAAAACCT
>JAUXBM010000117.1 GCA_030619415.1 Chlorobiota bacterium | reverse complement strand
GGCATTTCCTCTTCGTACACAGCCAATGCCTCATCATCCCACTGATTACCCGTAATAGGTACATAAACTTTATTATTTAATATAATTGAGTTTGTATAAGGGGTGGCTGGTGGGCCGCCGGGTGAATATACACGGACGACTTCGTAATTTGTACCCCATGAGCTGGTCTGGCTGGCAAAAAAATCAGCAACAAATTCATAATCTTCATAACGATTGTCAGTTATAGGAACCTGTCCAATTAAAACTTTTGAAGGCGAAAGAAATTTTCCCCAGCAATCGATATGCTGGATGGCGTGAGCCAATGGATCCGGCAACACAAAATAGTTGTCCAATCCAAGGTAAGAATGGGTAATTGAATCAATGTCTTCGGCTGAAAGGCTAGGATTTTCCTGCCAAACCAAATCGGTTGAGCTTGATTTTCCCATTCCATCCGTCATATAATTTCCGCCTGTATGAAATATGTTCATTCCATACAGATCGATATCAAGATACTCGGCCATATAAATAGGAATATCATTGTCATTAGGCCTGGGCCGATTGTAAGGAAAGTTTACAATTCCGGGTTGCTTGTTCCCATCAAAAACAAACCAGGGGCCATAATCCCTCGACCAATAACTATCAGAAGCAGCGTGAAGGAACGAACAATTATCAAGGTTAACACCATTGCTCTCGTAAAGCGAGATAACAAGCTGTTCCTGTGAAGCATTGGTTACAATGGTTATTACTTCAATATCTTCAGCCATTTCTTTGATGAGAGCCAGCGGTATTCCAAAAGGATACCGTATCAACACAGCCTGCATCTTGTCAAATTCGGCCACATTCCTTACAGGCCCTTCGGGTGGATCGGTTTCGAAAAAACTGCGATCAGTGGTAACAGGCAGGTACATTTCCTCTGCGGAGAGGTAATGCATTTCACGCCAATTGGCTTTTTTCTCTTGTCCTTTTAATGAAGCTGCGACAAAAACTGTCAGCAAAATAAGTAGTAAAGATTTGATTTTCATACCCGTATTTATATTGAGTTTCTTATCAGACAAATGTATAAACAGTTTGGTTGTGCTGCAACCATTTTCAGGTATTTAACATCTGTTCGATTTTGCATTATATATTGGCTGTTTTGAAAACAGAATATCATTTACCTTTATTTAAGTGGAGTGCTGGAGTATTGGAGTTCCGGAGGGGTCGTTTACATTAATTTACTCCATCTACTCCAAAACTCCTATTTTACAACAACCAATATAATTCAGAAATTAAGAAGGTATCTTATATCTAATTCATGTCGATTAACCGAGATTTATTGGTTTTGTGCTATCTTTGTATAACCACAATTAAATTTATAAGAATGATGATTCCTGAAAATATTGATATCGTTCAAACGGCCGGATGGTTAGGCACTCCCGAAATTATTATCATTGTTGTTGTGATAGTACTTTTATTTGGTGGAAGAAAAATCCCTGAATTGATGAAGGGACTGGGCAAAGGCATTAAGGAATTCAAAGAAGGCATTGGTGAGGACGATGCCAAGAAAGAAAGCAAAGGCGAAAAGGAATAGTTAGATAGCCTTGTAAAAATTGTACCGCACTATTCGTTAATCAGGTTGCGATAATCTTCGTGACGTTTGAAAATTTCATTGACAAAATTATACGTTTCTTCTCCCCTTAAATAGCCGTAGTAAACCACTGTGTCATGATAATAGGACTTATCTGAAAGATTCAGCACAAAATGGTCAACGTTGTTGCTCCAGATATTTTCATTTTTATTATATTTTTTTGCCAGTCGCCGGGCGTCCAGAATATGTCCCAATCCTGAATTATAAGAAGCCAGTGTGAATTTAATTCGTTCTATTGAGTCCGATATTTCTTCCGGTAGTTGTCTGTCGAGATACCGGAGGTATTTTGAACCTGCAATAATTTGCTGCCTCGGACTAGCTGTTGTATCAATGCCGTATTTTTTAAATGTATTGGGCATCATTTGCATGAGGCCATAAGCGCCAACCCACGAACTTACATTGGGCTTAAATTCCGATTCCTGGTAAATCATCGCAGCAAGTAAACGCCAATCCCAGCCAAGAATTTGACTTCCTTCTTTTATATCATTATCAAAGGGGGATAAGCTGCCGCCGCTAAACGAACTATACTGACTTTTAGCGATGCGTTTGGCCCTGATGTTTTTAAAGTATTTATTATAGAGTATCCTGGAAAGCAGATCATCATTGAAAGCATTCAGCCAGCTATTAATCGTGTCTGCCAATGCTGACTGCCCCTTTTTTACTGCCCAGGCTATATTTTGCGGAAAGCTGATGGGTGTATTTATGTCGATATTATCATAATACCTTGCATTAACCAGTGCCAGGTATTTATCGGCTACCGTGTAATCGATTTCTCCATTTGCCACAGCCGAAATAAGTTCCTCAATGTCTTTGTCCTCTTCAATGATATGAATGGTATCCCCAATTTCATCTGCTAAAGTTGCGAGCCTGCTGGCGTAAATGGTACCACTCTGTACATACACTGTTTTATCAGCAAGGTCAATTTGGTTCCGAAGCAAATGCGATTCAATCTCATCACGGGTTCCCATTTTTCGAAAATTTTCCGGCAATCTTTGTACAAGCATCTGCTGGGTTGTCATAATCGGCAAGGTAAATTCGAGGTAACTTTTTCGATCTGCCGTTATGGTCAATGCCATGGCAATAATATCGACTTCCTCATTTTTAAGCATCTCAATGCTTTTGTTAAGGTCTTTTTCAAGTATCAGCTCAAGCTCAACATCCAGGAATTCCGATAATTGTTGAAGTAGCTCATATTGGTATCCGATCGTTTCGCCACGGTAAATCAGGTAGCTAACTGAACCATAATCAGTAACTGCCCTGATTTTTTTTTGGGCTAAAACACTGTCAAGAACCTTATTGGGACTTGTAGTTTCATGCCGTACCTTTTCCTTTTTTTTGGAGGAGGAGGCCCCACATGAGGAAAGAAAAAGAATGAGTATAGGAATCAAAACTCCAAGGAGTCGTCTTTTTTCATGCATTTTTCAGGGTTTTGACCAAAATACAAAAAATAACCTTTTCGGCTGGCTTTATTGTGCAACCCAGTATCCCGGAAAAGGGGTTTACAGATCAGGTTGTTTTCATGCAGCAAATCGTTGAAAATGATTTGTTGTTAAATTCAGGAATCAGGCAGCGGAATATGGATTATTTCACCCTGGTCCAATAGGTTGTTCTCCCGAGCATACTGAATCCGATATATCCCCTTACTTTCAATTCGTCTGTATCTTCATCGTGGAATTCTATGTAACATTTGTACGTTTTACCATTTTTAGGATCGTAAATTCTTCCCTTCTCCCACTCATCATCGCCATCAAATTCAAAGTTTTTCAGCAGCAATAATCCCAGAATGGGTCTTTCACGCAATGCTTCATCCTCATTTTCGTCGTCCAACTTAGGTTTTCCCGTTTCTTCATCAATTGGGGTTTTCAACCATATGATCTCCCCAAAATATTTACCACCCTCTTTGTAAACCTGGACGTGTGCATCCTTGTCTTCGTTGAGCCAAACACCAAGAATATCATCACCACTTACTTCCTGCGCACTCATTTGCATAAACGGCACCATAATCATTCCTGCAATTAAAAACATAAAGCTTCTCAAATTCATAAGTGTTTATTTAATGTTTTAAAAATTATTTCGTCGTTAAAGATAATTTAAATTGAATTCAACAGTATCTTTGCCGCTGAAACTTTCATAAAATGAAACCTCCATGAACAGACGGGTTAACCCGTCTGTTCACACAGGAAGAATGATTATTTCCAAAAAATAAACAGATGAAAAGAACATTTATAATATTCCTAATGGCTGCCGCTGTATTCATGATTACTTCATGTGGAGGTAGCCCCGAAAGCAAACTTATTGGAACCTGGAAGTCGCACGATGTGCAAACCGATTTTGATGAGGATGCTGTAACTCCTGAAATGCTTAGCCAAATGGTTGAAGTTCAAGAACAAACCTATTTCAGGATAATTAACGACACTACACTGATAATCATTTCTGAAGACAATACTTATGAAACCCAGTGGGTACTTGATCATGAGACGAATATGCTCAGTTATTTTTTTAGTGGTCGCGAATCGAAAGCAAACATTTTAGGCAAGGTGGAAGGTGATGAAATTATTAGCGAATCCGTCAGGCCTTTTGGTAAAATGACTGTTTATTACCGGAAAGAATAATAGAAAGAAATGGTCTTTGAAATTTGGTCATAACTATGCCAGGTTTTTTTCAGCGTCCGAAAATTATTGGAACTGATATGGAATGGTTTAGGTCAACGCTCGCTGATTTTACAAATTCTCAAGAAAATTCTTAATCTCCTCTGCCTCACCTTCAAAAGATTTTGTACCAGGCATTACCCGGTTGGCACGATCGTACCAGTAATTGGCATTCCATGTATCGCCTTCCTTGCGGTGCAGATAGGCATGGATCCAATTGGCTTCGGGGGTATCCCAGTGCTGGACGATGCGATGCGCTGCCTCCCAATCTTCAATACCATCCAACTCCATGGCTTCTATCAATATATCTACAATCATTGGTAGTCAACTCTTTGCTACCAAATTAGTAAAAATTGAAAAACAAAGGAGGAAAAAATGAAATATTTATCATCTCCTCCTCCATTGTTTACGAAATCAGGACATGGCTGGTAGAACAGTTGAAGATTCGATACTCTCCTTTATCTGTTGATCAGAAATTGTAAAATCCGACAACTGACCTTTTAAATATTGGTCGTACGCTGCCATGTCTACCAGGCCGTGACCCGAAAAATTAAATACAATCGTCTTTTCAACACCTTCTTCCCTGGCCTTATTTGCTTCACGAATTACATGGGCAATAGCATGGTTGGTTTCTGGAGCCGGAATAATTCCTTCAGTCCGGGCAAAAGCAATACCTGCAGCAAAACTTTCATTTTGTGGCACTGCATTGGCTTCAATCTGCCCATCCTTTAATAACTGACTGATAATTGGTCCGGCGCCATGATAACGCAGGCCCCCGGCGTGAATTTTAGGTGGAATGAATTTATGACCGAGTGTGTACATTGGAATTAACGGAGTCATTCCAATCGCATCTCCAAAATCGTATTGAAATTTGCCCCTTGTAAGTTTAGGACAAGAATGGGGCTCTACCGCGACAATCCTTGTGTTCTGTCCACCTGTCAGGTTTCCACGAAGGAACGGGAATGATATTCCGGCAAAATTAGATCCTCCCCCGAAACAGCCGATTACAACATCAGGATACTGGTCAATTTTTTCAAATTGTTTGATCGCCTCTTCCCCAATGATGGTCTGGTGCAGCAATACATGGTTCAATACACTTCCCAGCGAATACCTGGTTTTCTCATCTTTAACAGCCATTTCGATGGCCTCTGAAATAGCTATGCCCAGGCTTCCCGGTGAATCAGGGTCTTCGGCAAGGATTTGTTTACCGGCTTCGGTCAACAAACTCGGCGAGGCCACAACGTCGGCTCCCCAGGTATTCATCATAAATTGCCTGTAAGGTTTTTGCTCAAAACTGACCTTGACCATAAATACTTTTAAGTCGATGCCGAATAATTCACAGGCAAATGCCAGGGCACTACCCCACTGACCAGCACCCGTTTCAGTGGTCATTTTCTTTACGCCTTCTTTATAATTGTAATATGCCTGAGGTACTGCCGTGTTGGGTTTGTGCGAACCAGCAGGACTTACACTTTCGTTTTTGAAATAGATTTTTACGGGTGCATCCAGATATTTCTCAAAACGGGAAGCCCTTACCAAAGGACTCGGACGCCAGATTTTATAAATGTCTTGAACTTCTTCGGGAATATCAATATATCTTTCCCGTGAAACTTCCTGCTCAATTAATCCCATTGGAAATAAAGGAGCCAAATCATCCGGACCAATGGGCTGACCTGTGCCGGGATGGAGCGGTGGTAACATTTCTCCACTCATATCGGCCACAATGTTATACCACTGATTTGGCATTTCGTGTTCTTCTAAGAATACTTTTTTTACATTTTTCATAGGTTACTATTAATTTAATTAAACGAAAAAAGGCGTG
>JAUXBM010000087.1 GCA_030619415.1 Chlorobiota bacterium | reverse complement strand
TTGAGGTAGGAAACGACCGATCTTGCTCATGGGCGTTTCGGGAAGATAAGGCATGATTTCCTGATTTACAAAAAGCACCCTTTTCTTATCCATAATATTTAATTTAGTGATTTTGAGCGTGCAAAGGTAGTAAATTTTTGGGGTTCGCCCATCTTTAATTGCCTTAAAAATGGAATCAACCCCATGTCTCTGCGAGAGGGGGAAGAAGAATAAATCGGTTAAGAATTAAATTTTGATTATTGCCACTATCCTTTTACAAAAATACCTTTGATAATATCCGTAGCCATTTTCGGATTTTCTTTCAACCTACGCGTTGAGTAGGCAAACCAATCTTTTCCGAAAGGAACATACACCCGTAAGCGGTGTCCCTTGGTTATAATTGACTTTCGCAGTGATGGCGCGACCCCATAAAGCATTTGAAATTCATATGCTTCGGGAGGAACATTGTATTTTTCGATCAATTCGTATGCTCCTTTTACGAGTGGAACATCATGTGTAGCGATGCCGGAGTACAACTTGTTTTTGAACATAAATTCCAGATCTGTCAGGAAGTGCTGATTGATCTCTTCATACTTTTGATAGGCTATGTTTTCGGGTTCAACATAAATTCCTTTACAAATCCGGTAGTTGATTGGCACATCGCTATCCTGAAGATCCATGAGGTCGTTAAGGTCATCAATTGTTCTTTTCATGTATGCCTGGAGAACAAGACCCACATTTTCTGGGAATTCTTTCTTTAGTTTTCTGAACATTTCAATTTCAAGGTCAACACATTGTGAATCTTCCATATCGATTCGTACAAAATTGTTATACCCGGCGGCTTTTTCAACAATCTGTCTTACATTTTTATAACAGGCTTTCGGATCGATTAACAGACCAAACATGGTGGGTTTTAATGAATAATTTCCATCAACATGGCTAGCCTCAACTCGATCGATAATTTCAAGATACATATCCCTGTTTTCCTCAGCCTGATTCAACTCGGTGATAAATTCCCCCAATAAATCAACAGTTACCATATAACCATCTTTATTCAATTTTTGAGATACTTTAACGGCATCATCAATTGTTTTACCGGCGATGTATTTGCTCGAAAAAATCCAAACGAAATTTTTCGGCATATAGGGCAAAATTGCAGCAATTAACTTATTAAACCACATCATAATAACACGCTTTACATATTGTGGGGCAAATTTATATTTTTCGTTCAAAAAGTAGATTCATTACCTTAATTTATATGCATTAAAAACAACACAACCGTCAGGGGCTGTGATCTTATTTTATTCTGATCATTTTCTTTGGCGCGAATGATTTAAAATATTTGTGAATCAAAAGAATTATCTTTACTTTTGCCGCCCAATTTTGAGCAGGGTGAACAAACAGATGGATTATATCATACCCTTTAAGGGATTGAGTATTGGAAGTCATCTGTTCAATTTTGAGATTGGCGAAACGTTCTTTGAAAGCTTTGATTATTTTGAAAGCGAAAGAGGGAAACTGACTGTAAACCTTGAATTGGTGAAAGAGTCGGCATTGATGAACCTCTTTTTCAAATTAGAAGGCAACATAAGCCTGAAATGTGATCGCTGTTTAATGATGTATAATCAACATATAGCGGGTGAATTCATGCTTATCGTTAAGTTTGGTGATGCATTCACTGAAGAGTCGGATGAAGTAATCGTACTACCGGTTACCGAAAGCACGATTGATGTCAGGCAGTTTATTTTTGAATACATCAATCTGTTATTACCGATAAAAAGATCGCATCCTGATGAAACAGATTGTGATCAGAAAATGATCGAAAAGTTGCACAATTTTTCAAAGCAGGAAACCGATCCCAGGTGGGATGGATTAAAGAATATACAACTGGATTAACAAGTAAATTATTTAACGCGAAATAGAAATGGCACATCCGAAAAGAAAAATATCGAAGACAAGAAGGGATAAAAGAAGAACCCATTATAAAGCTGGATTACCTCAACTTGCTACTTGTCCGACAACCGGAACAGTACACGTTTATCACCGTGCCTATTACGTTGATGGCGATCTGTATTACAAAGGTAAACTGGTGGCTGAAAATGCCAAAGCAGAATAAACCAGCCATTCCCGAACAAATGAAACTACTCTTGATCAGCTCGCTGGTCAGGAGTTTTTGCGTTTACCAATTGATTTATTAACCCAATTTCCATCCTCAAAACACATCACCTCACGAAATCCAATTTCGACCAACTTTTTTTCAGCATAATCAAAAAGCATATTCAGTTCCTCCGGCAGGTGTGCGTCGGAAGATATAAGAATGGGGATATCCAAATCCTTAATTCTTTGCAAAGCATATCCATCAGGGAACAGCGTATCTGATCGTTTTTTATATAAACCCCTTGTATTTATTTCAACGATCAAATCTTTTTGTTTAATCAGGCCAACTGTTTCGTCGATTAAATCGCGGTACCATCTTTCATCTTCAGTAAAAAACCGGTTTTGGTTGTGCATCTTGATCTTATCAAAATGCCCAATAATTTCAAAATCCTGGGATTCTATCATTTCATTGGTCTGATGATAAAAGCGTTTGACTGCTTTCCGGATGTCTCCGCTGAAAAATTCCTGAACACCTTTATCGTACACTTTGTAGTCGGGACCGTCAGTGAACCACAGCTTATCAAAACCTGCTGGTTTAACCAAATGGACTGATCCGATCAAATAATCAACCTGACACCGTTTCCTCCAGTAATCAAAACCTTCCGATATGCCAGGAATAAAATCCATTTCCAGAGCACGGTAAACATTTAACCGGCCTTTATATTTCTGCTTTAAAAAATTGGTTTGCTCAATATATTTGTCAATATTTTCATCCTGCAATGAAAATGGATTGGAAAATGGCAATGGCGAATGTTCGGTAAAACCGATGGCTTTCATTCCATACTCAATGGCTTTTTTGCAATATTTTTCCGGCACTTCTTTGCCGTCAGAAAAAAGTGAGTGTTGATGGAAATTGTAATCAATCATCGGGCAAAGTTAGCAAATGGATTTTTGTGGCTTGTTCGGAAATTGTAATTTACCTTTTAAAAGGATTACAAATCCTGATCCTTGGCTTCCGGATTGCACCCATCATTAGGCCGGGCAGGAATCTGGAAGAGCAGTGGGTTACCCATCCAACGTATGAATTAACGTGAATATTTCTGGTTGACCGTACGAATTAGCGTGAATATTTACGGTTGACCATACGAATTAACGCGAATTATTATGGGTTGGTTATATTTCGCACTCAATTTTCTTGGTTACTTCCCCTGATTATTTTTCCTTTCATAAACCAAAAAATCATACTCAAACGGATTTTGGTTATCAGCTTTTTGCTTGTCGATAGCTACCTGCTGCCATATTTTATAATCGATTTCAGGATAAAAGGTATCACCATCAACTTCAGTATGAATTCGTGTAAGGTAAATCCTGTCGGTAAAAGGCATAGCCAGTTTGTAAATTTCTTCGCCGCCGACAATGAAAAGTTCTTTTTCACCAGCGTTTCGGGCATGTTCAATGGCATCTTCCAGTTTGTGGAGAACAATCCCATCGCTGATTTGAAAATCAAGGTTACGTGTGAGCACAATATTAACCCTTCCGGGAAGTGCTTTGCCTTCAGCCTCATAATTACGCCTTCCCATCACAATGTGGTGACCCAGGGTTTTGGCTTTGAAGTAAGCAGTGTCTGTCGGCATTTTCCAGGGCAGGCTACCATTTTTTCCAATAACATTATTTAACGAAGCCGCAACTATTTGAGAGATGATCATTTATTGCTGAACAAGGTTTGGAATCTTTTTATCGGCTGGAACCATTTTATAAACTTTGTCACCGCGCCGCAATAACTCCCTGGCGGGAATGGAACAAACCTCTCCTTTTATTGTTTTATCTATCGGTTTAAGGTCAACCCTGATTTCGGTAAGTGTGTCTTCATAAACCCCTGTAGTCGGGCCAACAATTACTATTTCATCGCCGATTGATAGCGAATGTGTTTCGAGGGTGATTTCTGCAATGTCAATTTTCTTGAAATAATTGGTGACCTTACCGATAAACATTTTTCGCCTGGTAGCTTGATTGCCGTATTCCTCAGTCCATTCCCCGGTTTTTCGACCCAAATAATATCCATCCCAAAAACCACGGTTGTAAACAGATGAAAGTCTTTCATTCCATTTATCTATTTGCCCCTGGTTGTAGTTTCCATCAAACCAGGCATTCACCGCCTCGCGATAAACCGCGGCAACAGTTTTAACATATTCCGGTGAGCGCCCGCGGCCTTCCAGCTTTAAAACGCGAACACCCGCATCGAGGATTTTATCAAGAAAAGAAACCGTATTCAAATCCTTTGGCGACATGATGTATTCATTGTCGATTTCCAGTTCAATATCCGAGTCTTTATCTTTAACAATATATTTCCTTCTGCATTGCTGTAAACAGGCACCCCGGTTGGCAGATGAGTTCAGGTTATCGAGACTGAGGTAACATTTCCCAGAAACGGCCATGCAAAGTGCGCCGTGGGCAAATACTTCAATCTGTACCGGCTCCCCCGAAGGCCCGCAAATATTTTGTTCTGTGATTTTGCTTGTAATTGCTTTAACCTGCTCCAGCGCCAGCTCCCTTGCCGTAACCATTACATCAGCAAATTGGGCATAATATCTAACTGCTTCCAGATTGGTGATGTTGGTCTGGGTTGACATGTGAATCTCCATTCCCACCGAATGCACATATTGAATAACCGACATATCTGAAGCAATGATCGCAGAGATGTTGTTTGCCCTGGCCGCATCAACAATTTGGCGCATCAGCTCCAGTTCATGGTCGTAAATGACCGTATTCAGTGTGATGTAGGTTCGGATGTTGTTGTCGTGACAAATGGCTGAGATTTTCACCAGGTCTTCAAGCGTAAAGTTCTGCGATGATTTTGACCGCATGTTCAGGTTACCAATACCAAAATACACTGAATTGGCCCCACCCTGTATGGCAGCGTGCAGTGATTCGTACGAACCTACCGGTGCCATGATCTCTATGTCTTTTGCTGACAACATTTTAAAAATGGGCTGCAAAAGTAAGAAAAATCAACGCTTTTTCTGAAGCCACTCAGGATAGTGCATCATTGCAGACAATGGAAATCAAAAAGATCAATAAACAAAAATCTAAAAATGAATATTTATCGACAGGAAGCCAAGCGGGCCAAACCGGGTCCTGAACCCACTGTTTTTAGCTTCACTACTGCTTGGTGGTTGACCTATCTGTAAAGTTTCACTTTTGTACTTTCCACTAACATACTCAAGCATGAACTTCACTTCCGTACCAACTGAAAGGTGGGGTGTGATGAAAAAATTAACCCCCACCAAAGGATTTATACCCACTGTAAATTCTGAATTATTGTATTCTGAATTGCTGTATTGGTTTTCGCTGGTATATTTGTATTTGAGGTATTTTGAAGAAACATCCAATCCATAATAAATATTCACCCTGTTGAAAGTGGAATGCCATTCGTATCCAAGGTATAGTCCTGTCTCGAGCTCTTTGTATTTTTGAACAACATCCGATCCGTCATCATTTTCATGCTTTTTGCTACTGAAGTGAAAAGTGGTTCCCAACCTGACTGCACCTTTCGGATTGTGGAATTTTAATCCGACTACCAGTTTTGTCCGGGGATAGTAATCAAGGATTGAATAAATATAGTCGCCGCTCCCGTCAAGATAATAATAAGGCCATAAGTTGTTTTTTGCAAAGAGGTTGGTAACAGCAATATTGAATTCCGTTTTTTGGGTATTGAATTCTTTTTTCCCGGTATCCTGTGAAAAAGAAATACATGGAGTTGAGAATGTAAAGGCAATTAATAAAACAATTGGGAAAATCGAATTTTTCATGCTTGTGTTTTTTAGGGTTTAATAATGCCATAAAGGTATCAAACATCATCATTTAAAGCATCAAACACCACTGAAAAAAAGTAAAATAATTTCTGAAAGTATCGTAAGCTGATAAACTATCTATCCATTAAATAGATATTTTTACAGTTATAAAAAACCAGGTTAATTATGATGAAAAAAGCACGATTAATTTTCACATTTACTTTATTTCTGTTTCTTTCTTATTCCTGTGGAGTTCCTGAAAAAGACCATCAAATAAAGTATTGTTTTCTGTTTATTGGTGATGGTATGGGTGTTGCCCAGGTAAACCTCACCGAAGCATACCTTGCGGCAATCGATAACGAAAAAGGATTTCATCAACTGTCATTCACACAATTTCCGCATGCAGGGCTGATGAAAACATTTGCCAACAATCGGTTCATCACCTGTTCAGCAGCGTCGGCCACGGCATTCGCCACTGGTAATAAAACCAATATCGGGCACATTTCAACTGATACCTCGGGGAGTATTCCCTACAAAAGCATTGCGACCATTTGCAAGGAACAGGGAATGAAAGTGGGTATATTATCCAGTGTTTCAATTGATCACGCAACGCCGGCAACATTTTACGCCAATCAGTCTTCACGAAGCAATTATTTTGAGATAGGCATAGAACTGGCCAATAGTAATTTTGATTTTTTTGGTGGCGGAGGGTTTAAAAAGCCTGTTGGAACTTTGAATGGTGTTGAGGTGAATGCCATTGAGCTGGCCAAAAAAAATGGATTCACCTACGCTGATTCAGGTTTGTCGGGTTTAAAAGCCGGAGACGGTAAAATTATTGCTGTTTATCCTAATTTGCTAAAGGGCAGTGCAGCCATGCCTTATGCAATCGACAAACCCGAATCGCCCACGTTGGCTGACTTTACAGCGAAAGCCATCGAGTTGTTAATAAACGAGGATGGTTTCTTCGTGATGGTGGAGGGTGGTAAAATTGACTGGGCTTGTCATAGTAAAGATGCCGCCTCATCTATTCAGGAAACCATTGCTTTTGATGATGCCATCCAGGTTGCCCTGACGTTTTACAGACAACACCCCGACGAAACTTTAATTGTAGTAACAGCCGATCACGAAACCGGGGGCATGGCTTTGGGTGCTGAAAAAACCGGCTATGAAAGTTACTTTAAGTACCTCCAGTACCAGAAAGTTTCGTATGATATGTTTAACAGTATTGTCGCTGACTTTCAGAAAACGAAGACCGGTAAAAAGAAAAAAGACAGAAAGTTATTATTGGATTTGGTGGCGGAGAATTTTGGTTTGGGAACCGAAATTCCAATAACTGAAGCAGAAGAAGAAAAGATTTTGAATGCATTTAAGAAAAGTGTGAAAAAGTCGAAAAACAACAAAAGGACGTATGGCGATTTTTCAGCGTTCACCGGCACTTTGATACGCAT
>JAUXBM010000054.1 GCA_030619415.1 Chlorobiota bacterium | reverse complement strand
TATCATAAAAAATAAATCCGGTCTTTGCCCGATCTTATTTTGAATTGGTCTAAATTAGCACCCCAGTAATCAGCGCATTACCCAAACTTATTACATCCTATTTATGAAGCAATTAGCAATCCTGGCCCTGAGCGTTGCCCTCTGGCAATTACCGTTCTTTGGCATTTCTGAAGAACAAAATTCAGATAACCAGCTAGGCATTTACGAAAAACTTGACGGGTATATTTCCGATGATCTTGTCTTTACCGACGAACTATTCAACGAAGTAAACCTCAAACAATCAATCGACAAGCCAACTATTTTAGCCCTTGTTTACTATGAGTGTCCCGGAATTTGCAGCCCACTACTCAATGGTTTGGCTGATGCGATGGACGAAACTGATATTGAGTTAGGAGCCGATTACCAGGTTTATACAATCAGTTTCTCCCATACCGAAAGGCCCCCTTTGGCCCGGCAAAAGAAAAAGACTTATGCCAGGCTGGTTAATCACGGCGACACCCAGAATGCGTGGAAATTCTTTACCGGTGACAGCACGACTATTGCTCAGTTGTTTGATGATGTAGGTTATAAAGTAAAGAAACAGGGTAAAGAATACATACATCCTGGTGCTATTATCGTACTGAGCCCTGAAGGAAAAGTAACCCGCTATCTTTATGGAAGCACGTACTTCCTGCCATTCGATTTGAAAATGGCAGTTGTTGAGGCAGCCGAAGGACGCTCCGGTCCAACCATCAACAAGGTGCTGAATTACTGTTTTAGTTACGACCCTAAAGGACAGAAATATGTATTCAATATGACCAAAATATCAGGCACTTTTATACTGATCCTTGCAGGAAGCCTCCTGTTCACCATGTTGATAAAAGGCAGAAAAAGAAAAAACAAATTATCTAAAGCTTAAAATATGACCGCAACAGCTTTACCACAACCCAATTTTTTTCAGGCAAAAAAAGGAATCGCCTCGTGGATATTTACCCTCGACCACAAACGCATTGGGTTATTGTATCTCTTTTCAATTGGAACGTTTTTCATAGTCGCCGCCGGACTTGGTGTGCTGATGCGCCTCGAATTACTCAATCCCGGACGTGATTTAATGGATCCACAGACTTACAACCAGGTATTTACACTTCATGGTGTAATCATGATTTTCCTGTTTATCATCCCCAGTATTCCCGCGGTTTTCGGTAACTTTGCCCTGCCACTGTTGCTGGGTACTGATGATGTTGCATTTCCAAAACTCAACCTCCTCTCGTGGTGGTTGTACATTATCGGGGCCTTTTTTGCTTTGGGAAGTCTTGTTTATGGCGAGGGAGGCGCTGATACCGGATGGACATTTTACGCACCTTACAGTGTAAAAACGGGAACCAATGTAACGCCCACGGTTTTAGCGGCTTTTATACTTGGTTTTTCATCCATTCTTACCGGACTGAATTTTATTGTTACCATTCACCGCTTGAGAACTCCGGGCATGGGATTCAACCAGATGCCTTTGTTTGTCTGGTCGCTTTATGCAACAGCTTGGATTCAACTATTGGCCACGCCTATTATCGGTATTACGCTTTTAATGATTGTTGCCGAACGCGTTTTTGGCATTGGATTATTTGACCCTTCGATTGGAGGCGATCCTATTCTTTACCAACATTTGTTCTGGATATATTCCCATCCTGCTGTTTATATCATGGCCTTACCGGCGATGGGTATCGTTTCTGAGATTATACCCACTTTCGCTCAGCGTACCATTTTTGGATACAAAGCCATCGCCTACTCAAGCATGGCCATTGCTTTTGTTGGCTATTTTGTTTGGGGGCATCATATGTTTACATCAGGAATGAGTGGCCCGGCCGGTTTCATTTTTTCAATATTGACATTCTTCGTGGCTATTCCTACCGCTATTAAAGTATTTAACTGGGTAGCTACTTTATACAAAGGATCAATTAACATCCAGGTTCCCTTACTTTTTGCGCTGGCATTTATTTTCAATTTTATGATTGGTGGGTTTACAGGTTTGGTTCTGGGTTCACTTGCAGCTGACGTTCATGTTCACGACACTTATTTTGTAGTTGGTCACTTCCACTATGTGATGTTTGGTGGCGCCGTTTTTGCCTTTTTTGGCGCACTACACTACTGGTTTCCAAAAATCTGGGGAAAAATGTATCATAAAGCAACCGCAAATGTTGCCTTCGTTTTACTGTTTGTCGGATTTAATGTGACCTACTTCCCAATGCTTATTCTTGGACTTCAGGGTATGCCGAGAAGATATTACGATTACCTTCCTGAATTTCACGGACTGAATATGGTTTCCACTTTTGGTTCGTGGATTATGGCCAGCGGTTTGATCATCATGATCGTTAACCTGTTCATTTCATGGAAGAATGGTGCAAAAGCGCCCGACAATCCATGGAATGGCATTACACTCGAATGGCAGACCTCGTCTCCTCCGCCACTGCACAATTTTGATAAAATGCCCGAACTGCCCGAAGGTGGACCTTACAATTATCCCGATGCCATTTCGCATCAGGAAAAGAATTAATTAATATGAGATTTAGACCTTAGACAGAAGACCTAAGACTTTAGACATTAGACTTCAAACATTAGACTTCAAACATTAGACTTCAAACATTAAACTTTAGACTTCAAACACAACAATATGGACCACTTTGTACTACCAAATTCAGGACATAATTTCGATGCCAAGTCGTCAAAGATGGGCATGTGGTTATTCCTCTATACTGAACTGCTTTTGTTTGGAGGCTTGTTCCTTGTTTACATGCTGTACAGGTATGCCAACCAGGATGCATTTCTATTGGCCTCGTTCGAGCTAAATGTCTGGATGGGAACCATCAATACGCTTGTATTGCTGACAAGTAGTATGACAATCGCCATGTCGATAACAGCCTTGCAGAAAGGCAATAATAAGTTAGCCATCAACCTTGCCTGGGCCACCATTTTTGCAGCCCTGGTTTTTTTGGTGATCAAGTATTTTGAATGGGGTGCTAAATTCGATCACGGGTATTTCCCAGGCATGGATCACTACAACGAACTCCCTCATGGTGAACGGCTTTACTTTTACCTCTACTTTTTCATGACAGGCTTGCATGGTCTCCACGTAATTGTTGGTGGAATATTTATTGCTGTTGTCATTAAGCGCATTAAATCAGGTCGTGTGAATAAGAACCGCATTTCCCTCCTGGAAAACTCAGGACTTTATTGGCACCTTGTTGACCTTATCTGGATTTACCTGTTCCCCTTGTTCTACTTAATTCATTAATCTCATGGATAACAAAGAAAAAAACGCAGGGCAAACTGCTGAACACGAACACATAAGCAGCTATGCTGAACATTTCGGAACATGGATAGCCCTGTGCGTGCTTACACTGATGACCGTATTCATATCTGTTTTTGGCGCTGACCTCGGCTCATTAACAGTAGCAACCGCCATGCTGATTGCAACAGTAAAAGCGCTGGCAGTAGCCTTATATTTTATGCATTTAAAATATGAACCGAAGATTTACAGGGCCTGGATCATAGTGGTTATGGCACTTTTTGTCTTCTTCCTCACAATGGTTATCATTGATTATATAACAAGATAAAACACACTTTATGAACGCCTCAAATTTTGTTGAAGGAGTAGATTTTTCGCTTTACATGATCATGGGAATTTCTCTTGTATTCCTTATCGGTATTACTGTTGTTATGGTCTATTTTCTTTTTAGGTACAGCAAAAAAAACAATCCTGTGGCTACCAATATTTCGCACAACAATACACTCGAAGTTGTTTGGACAGTTATTCCTACTTTATTGGTAATCATGATGTTTTGGTATGGATGGACTGGATACAAACCGATGCTGACCGCGCCCGAAGATGCCATTGAAATAAATGCTATCGGACAGATGTGGAAGTGGTCTTTTGAGTATCCGGACGGAAAAATTACCGACTCACTGGTTGTACCGATAGACGAACCGGTAAAGCTTAACCTCATCTCGAAAGATGTGAATCATTCACTCTATATCCCTGCCTTCCGTATAAAACAAGACGTCGTTCGCGACGCAGGAAATATGATGTGGTTTACTGCCCAGAAAAAAGGCACCTATGATATTCTTTGTGCCGAGTATTGTGGCCAGCTTCATGCATATATGCTCACAACCATTACGGTGATGGACAGAAGCGATTTTGATAAATGGCTGCTTACTGAGCCAGATTTGAGTAACCAGCATCCGGGTTTAACAATTCTGCAAAGGAATGCTTGCCTATCCTGCCATACACGGGATGGATCACGTTTGGTAGGGCCAAGCTTTAAAGGCGTAATGGGTACTTCAGAAACTGTAGTTATCAATGGCGAAGAAACGGAAATCACGGTTGACCGTGCGTATATCATCGAATCGATGAAGAATCCAAATGCTGCAATAGTAAAAGGTTATCAGCAAGGTTTAATGATTTCCTACGAACAAATTATTTCGGCTGAAGGAATGAATCAGGTAGTTGATTACCTCGAAACAATAAAATAACACAACAAGTTCCCCTCCTGGGAGGGGCCAGGGGGGTATATGATGGATAATATTAAATTACTGCTTGAAATCAATAAAGTGAAAATCACAATTTTCGTGATGTTTACTACGATGGTTGGCTATTTATTGGCCGGTCACTCTTTCGATTCCGGTATTGTATTACCCACCATTGGCATTTTCATACTTGCCTGTGGTTCTGCTGCGCTCAACCATTACCAGGACAAGGATAAGGATGGTTTGATGGAGCGGACAAAAAACCGACCAATTCCTTCCGGTAAGATCAGTCCTATGGCGGTGCTTGTCATTTCCTTTTCGGAAATTCTACTTGGCACCTATCTCATTTATATCGGCAGTAATTTTCTGGCCGCGCAACTGGGTTTGCTTGCGATGATCTGGTACAACTTCATTTACACGCCACTTAAACGTAAAACTGCTTTTGCGGTAATACCCGGAAGTGTAATCGGAGCACTTCCACCGATGGTTGGTTGGGTTGCAGCCGGAGGCGCTTTGTCTGATCCCAATTTAATGATACTCGCCTTCTTCTTTTTTATCTGGCAGGTTCCCCATTTTTGGCTTCTCATGCTTAAATATGGAAAAGAGTATGAAGCTGCCGGCTATCCATCAATCACAGCAATGATCAGTAAGGAACAGATTAAAAGGGCCACCTTCATGTGGACGGCTGCCACCGCAGTTACTGCGCTGATGATTATTACATCAGGATTGATTTCCACCCTGTTTTTCAAAATAAGCGTATTGGTCGCTGCGATCTGGCTCATAGTGGTTTTCTCAAAGCTGCTTCGTTCCACCGTTGAAGAGCTTAATCCTTTCTATTATTTCATGCGCATCAATTATTTTGTCCTCATTATGATCCTGGTCATGAGTATTGATCCATTGTTGAAATAAAATTCAACCTGCTTTTATTCATTTTTATTTTGCATTTTTAACATTTCCACTGACAACAAAAATGCACTGATACTTGTCATACGGAATATGTATTTTATAACTACCTTTGCCCCACTTTTAAAACAAGCCAGAGTGAATATGAAAAAGTTTATGTTGGTGGCTGCTTTCGCGGCAGCTATTTCTATAGGTGCTGTAGCACAATCATCGAATAATTTAAACAACGAAAAAGATTTTGCCAGTCATCCTTATTGGATAGATATGATGCAGGATCCGGAGGCAAACTTCCATGAAACAGTTGAAGCCTTTGAGATATATTGGGAAAACCGGGAGATTACAAAAGGTTCCGGTTACAAACCATTTAAAAGGTGGGAATATTATTGGAGCAGCCGGGTAAACCCTGACGGAACACGCAGGCCGGCGAATGAAACATTCAATGCCTATTTTGATTTTATTAATAAAGCAAAATCCAGCAGGGAGAATTATTTTGAAGGCGACTGGACAAACCTTGGCCCGATTGAAAAGCCAGGCAATACAGGCACCGGGCAACCAAACGGAAATGGCCGTATCAACGACATTGAATTTCACCCAACCGATCCTGAAATTATTTATATCGGAGCTCCGGCCGGGGGACTTTGGTTCACCGCTGACGGCGGCGAAAACTGGGTGAGTTTTACAGATAACCTTCCAACCCTTGGCGTCTCATCCATCGCCATCGATTATACCAATACTGATATCGTGTATATTGGTACAGGCGACCGTGATGCCGGCGATGCACAGGGCATGGGTGTCATGAAAAGTTATGATGCCGGTGTCTCATTTGACTTCGTTACCAGCGGTATGGGAAATACAACCGTGGGCAGGTTGATCATTCACCCAAGTAAGCACAATACATTGCTTGCTGCTACATCAGGAGGGATTTTTAAAACAAGCGATGGTGGAGAGAACTGGACACGAACAAGAACAGGGAATTTTAAAGAAATTATTTTCAAAGTGGATGATCCTGATGTTGTTTTTGCCTCTGCGGGTGGAGACTTTTACAGATCAACTGACGAAGGTGAAACCTGGGAGATAATTACCGATGGTATTGGTTCAGCTTCTCGTGGAGTGATAGGAGTGAGTGATGATGATCCTGATGTTGTTTACTTTCATACTGTTCAGGGAAGTGCTTATGCTGCTACATATCTTTCTATCGATGCCGGACTCTCATTTATTCAACAAGCAACCTCTCCCAATATTATGAGCTGGAATTGTAACGGCGGAGATGGTGGACAGGGTTGGTACGACCTGGACGTTGCCGTTGATCCTACCAATGCCAATATCTTATATTCTGGCGGTGTTAATGTCTGGAAATCTACAAACAGCGCTGCAAGCTGGCTGATTAATTCGCACTGGTATGGTGGTTGTTCCGTTCCTGCTGCTCATGCCGATTGCCATGTACTCGAATACAACCCACTTGATGGTAGGCTTTATTCCGGAAACGATGGTGGTATTTACTGGACGGATAACGGCGGGCAAACTTGGAATGAAATAACAAGCGGACTGGCCATATCCCAGATCTACAAAATAGGCCAGGCGAAGACAAATAAAGACAAGGTAATGAATGGTTACCAGGATAATGGGACCGCTACTTTCCTTGGTGACGATGAAGGATTCCTGACGGTTATGGGTGGCGACGGAATGGATTGTGCTTATGATCACGAAGATGATACTTATGCCTATGGTGAGTATTACAACGGCGCAGGCATCTCAAGAATCCACAACAATTACAACCAGGGAAGTATTTCCAACAATATCCCCGAATCGGGTGCATGGGTGACCCCTTTAGCTTTAGATGTTGAGGATCCGAAAACGATGTACGTAGGGATGAAAAACATTTGGGTAACCAACAATACGCTGGCCGGCAATGTTCAGTGGAATAAAATAACCGATTTGGGCAACACCAATTTGAGTGTCATCGAGCAAAGCGAAGCGGATCCAAACATTTTTTATGCGGCTACATCAAGCACTCTTATCCGAACTGACAATGTTAAAGACGGTGCTCCAACCTGGACCAACCTAACAACTTATTTGCCTGCCAGCGGCAGTCTCAGTGATATTGAAACGCATCCTTCCGACCCGGATATCGTTTATATCACTTTAGGTTTGCGGGTTTTCAGATCGGAGAACAAAGGGGTGTCCTGGGATGAGATTACGTTAAACCTGCCAAATACCAGTATGAATACGATTGAGTATTTTAAAAGAGCCGGCGAAGGATTGTTCGTTGGATCGGATGCAGGCATTTATTATAAGGACAGCGAGATGACAGAATGGATACTTTTCTCAGAAGGTTTTCCATTATCGGCCAATGTAACCGAAATAGAAGTCTATTATGACGGCGAAAATAATTCGGGGGATTTGGTAAGGGTTTCAACATATGGTCGGGGATTGTGGTCTTCACCTGCATTTTATTCAGAACCTGCCGCTGATTTTTCATCCAGTGAGACCATCGCACCCATTGGCTGTGGCATTGATTTTTACGACGATTCGTATGGCGTACCTCATAGCTGGGAATGGACTTTTGAAGGAGGTGAACCATCAACATCAAATGCGCAAAACCCAACGGATATTGTATATCATTCTGAAGGCACATACGCCGTATCACTTTCAGTTTCAAATCCTGCAGGCTCTGACACGAAAACAATTGACGGGTATATTACGATTGACGCCGCTTTACTGCCCCTGGTTAATTTTACAGCAAGCGACTCACTGATCTGCACTTCACAATCCGTTCAGTTTTTTGATGAATCGCAGGGGTGTCCTACCGAATATTTATGGGCTTTCGATCCTGAAAATGTTATTTTTCTTGACGGTACATCCGAGAGTTCTGAAAATCCAGTGGTTCAATTTGATGAAGCCGGTTCATATTCAGTAACGCTTTCTGTTACCAATGTTGCCGGATCAAGCAGTGAAACAAAAGAGGATTATATTTTTGCCGGTGGTTACGAACTCCCGTTTTTAGAAAATTTTGAAGGGACATCATTCGCTGAAATGGGCTGGAGTGTCGAGAATCCTGATGCAAAGAAAACATGGGAACTGGCTACTGTAACCGGCGCAAACGGTGATGTGACACAGGTAAGCTGGATAAACAATTTCAACTATACGAACCTTGGCTCCCGCGACTTAATGATCTCACCAATCATGAATTTCCAGGGATTTGAAAGTGTTTTAATGTCGTTTGAATATGCCTATGCACAACGTTATAACCAGAAAGATTCATTGATTGTTTTGCTGTCAGATAATTGTGGTGTAACCTGGACCAGGATCTTTGCAAACGGCCCTGATGGCGAAGGAATTTTTGAAACATCTGAGCCTACTGTTCAGTTCTTTGAGCCTGAAACAAATGCAGATTGGTGTGGTACAGGATATGGTGCCGGCTGCCCCATTATAGACCTCAGCGAGTGGGCCGGCAAATCAAATATCCAATTGGCATTCGAAAACTATACGAATTACGGAAACAACCTCTACATAGGTAGTGTTGAGGTGAGTAG
>JAUXBM010000189.1 GCA_030619415.1 Chlorobiota bacterium | reverse complement strand
CAGGTAAAAAACAAAGAAATTGTTATCGAAAGGTTTAAAGTGCTGATTGAAAATGCAATCAAGCCCATTAAAAAAAGGAAACCTACCAAGCCAACAAAAGCTTCAGTACAGAAAAGGCTGAAAGACAAGAAAGTGCAATCAGATAAAAAAGATTTGAGAAAGCCCCCTGCCGATTAATTAACTTAATCTCTGGTTTAATAAATATCCTGTTGGATTTCATAACGTTGCGAAGTTCGGGTTGCAGGGAAAACCCCTCCTCAGCATTGCTCCCCAGCCTCGCACCTCGTAACCTGCATCCTGTACCACATACCACGTTCTCTCTTTTTTCTAATTTTGATTCAAATTCAAACCCTATGAAATTGTTAATGATTTATTGCGATTCATTTTCCTTCAAGCCAACAATAAAAACACTGGAAAATTTTGATGATGTGCTTGAAAAAGAAACTTTTAAAAGTACATTGGTTGCATTTATCCATGCTGAAGAAAAAGATGAGGAAGATATAAAGTCGGTGGAAACTAAAATGGTTAAAAACCTGAAATGGGCTGCAAAGAAGAATGGTACCCGAAATGTAGTTTTACATTCTTTCGCGCACCTTGCCGAAACAAAAGCCAATCCTGATTACACAAAAGAACTTTTTAACAGGGTAGAGGCGAGGATGAAAAACGCCGACTATACTTGCAATCAAACAGCTTTTGGCTATTTCATGGATTTGGATATCCAGGCTCCGGGTGTTTCACAGGCGCGGATATTCAAAGCTTATTAACGTCAGTTCGACTTAAGTGGAATTATTATTTAACAGATAATCTGTTTCTTATGTTTTATTGTGATTTGGAATAGTGGAGTAATGGAATAATGGAAGAGTAATTACTCTATTTTCTTTCCAGCATTCCATTCTTCCCTGCCCGTCTGGTCAGGCGGGCATCACTCCAATTTTAGCGTTGCTTTATTAAAGCACATGTTTACAGAGTATTAATCCCGTTTCTTATATTGAACTCAGGTTATTTGTATCTTTACAATGGCAACCATAAATTCTACTTAATATGAAAACTAAAATATCGCTGCTATTGCTTTCAATTGTTTTGATGTCTTTCAATGCATGTAAAAAAGACAATACACAGAATTGTGTTGATGGAAATGGCGATGTGGTTCAGGAACAACGGGATGTTGGTAATTTTATCAATGTCCAGACAGATGGAGCATACAAAGTCTTCCTTTACCAGGGACCTAAAACACAGGTCGATCTGTTCGCCGAATCTAACATTATCCCGCTTATTCAAACATCAGTGGTTAATCAAACATTGGTGGTTAAAGTACAGGATGGGCAATGTTACAACACAAACAAACCCGTTGAAGTATCAATTGTGTCGCCGGAATTTGAAGTCGTAAGCTTTAATGGAGCCGGTGATATTGCTGCAAACAATTTAGTTTTAGACAAATTAACGTATAATCTGAATGGAGCCGGTGGTATTAACAGTGGTCTCGATTTGCAGGATTTTACTTTAAATATTGTCGGTGCCGGTAATGCCAATGTAGTTGGTACAGGAAAGGTAGGACATATCAATGTAAGTGGAGTGGGTAATGTTTATGCAACAAATTTTTTCCAGGAAACTGTATATGTTAATATTTCGGGTACCGGTGACGTTCGTATTTATGTCACCAAACTTTTGGATGTAACAATTACAGGGAGCGGAAGCGTTTATTATAAAGGAAACCCTGAAACGGTTAACACCAAAATTACCGGTTCGGGAGTTGTAGAGCCGATTTAACCCTGTTTCGTGTCTGAATAGCCGAAAAGTCCTTTTTCTTTAATGGCCTTTGCAACCACCATCGGAACAAATTTTTCCCAGTTACGGTCTCTTTTCTCTGCAAAACTGCCGTACATATTTGTATCTAGATTGATCTTCAGGGCCTTCCGGTTAACCGGTATTGAATCGTGTTTCATATCTTGTTTTCAAGCAGTTTTTCCAGTTCTCTATTCTCATCCCTGAGCCGGGCAGCCTCAATAAAATCCAGGACTTTAACAGCTGCCTTCATGTCTTTTTTATTTTTCTCGATGGCTTTCTGAATGGCCTGTGGGCTCATATATTGCACCACCGGATCGGCAGCAACGCTTTGCCGGGTATTTTCTGCATAGGCATCTTTTGGCCTGTGATCTACAACCGCAGTTTGTCCGAGGATGGCATCGGTTGATTTTACGATGGCCGTTGGTGTGATACCGTGTTTTTCATTATATGCAAGCTGCTTGGCCCTTCGCCTGTCGGTTTCCTCAATCGTACGTTGCATCGAATTGGTCATTTTATCGGCATACATGATCACCAGACTTTCGAGGTTCCGTGCGGCGCGACCGGCTGTTTGGGTTAGTGACCTTTCCGATCGCAGGAACCCTTCCTTGTCAGCATCTAAAATAGCCACCAGTGCCACCTCAGGAAGGTCGAGGCCCTCACGCAATAAATTTACACCAACCAACACATCAAAATTGCCAAGGCGTAGATCACGCATAATTTCCACCCTGTCTAAAGTGTCAACATCCGAATGGATATAACGGGTTTTTATATCTAGCCTGACAAGGTATTTTGTGAGTTCCTCAGCCATTCTCTTGGTGAGTGTAGTAACAAGTACCCTTTGATTTTTACCAACTGTTTTTTCAATTTCATCCAGCAGGTCATCAATCTGGTTCATACTCGGTCTGACTTCAATGAGCGGGTCGAGCAGGCCGGTTGGCCGGATAAGTTGTTCGACAATTATTCCATCCGATCGTTGCAGTTCATAATCTGCCGGTGTTGCGCTCACATAAAGTACCTGCCCGCTTAACTGCTCAAACTCATCAAATTTCAACGGGCGGTTGTCCATGGCTGATGGGAGTCTGAAACCATATTCAACAAGGTTTTGCTTGCGCGACCGGTCACCACCATACATGGCACGTATTTGTGGAATGGTAACATGGCTTTCGTCAACAATGGTGATGTAATCATCCGGGAAATAATCAAGCAAGCAAAATGGTCTTGAGCCGGAACTCCGGCCATCAAAATACCTTGAATAATTTTCAATGCCTGAACAATATCCCAATTCGCGCATCATTTCTACGTCATATTCAACCCGGTCTTTTAGTCGTTTGGCCTCCAGGTGTTTTCCGATTTCGTTAAAATAATCAACATGTTTGGCAAGATCCAATTGTATATCAACGAGTGAGGATTTCATTTTATCCTGTGAAGTAACAAAGATATTGGCCGGGTAAATAGCGATGTTCGATAAATTCTCAATCCGTTTTCCGGGAAGGGGATCGATCAACTCAATATTTTCAATTTCATCTCCCCAAAAAACAATGCGATATGCGAGATCAGAATAACCCGGAAAAACATCCACGGTATCACCTTTCACCCTGAAGGTGCCCCTTTTTAGTTCAATGTCATTTCTGGAATACAATGCATTGACCAGGTCGCGTAGAAATTTATTCCTGGCAATTTTTTGCCCGACCTGCAAAGTAACCAGGTTGTTTGTAAAATCATCCGGGTTACCGATACCGTAAATGCACGAAACCGACGATACAACAATTATATCCCTTCTGCCCGACAGCAACGAAGAAGTAGTACTTAACCTCAGTTTTTCAATCTCTTCATTTATCGAAAGGTCTTTTTCAATATACGTATTGGTGACCGGAAGGTAAGCTTCGGGCTGATAATAGTCGTAATAGGAAACAAAATATTCTACTGCGTTTTCGGGAAAGAATTGTTTGAATTCCCCGTAGAGTTGAGCTGCCAGGGTTTTATTGTGGCTAAGCACCAAAGCGGGCCTGTTGACTTCGGCCAGTACGTTTGCCACTGTAAAGGTTTTACCCGAACCTGTAACGCCGAGTAAGGTCTGAGCCAGGTCGCCGCGTTGCAATCCTTCTACAAGCTGGACAATGGCATCGGGTTGATCGCCGGTTGGTTTGAATTCGGATGTGAGTTTGAAATTCATCTGAGCAATGCAAAAATAAGACAAAACACCTGAGCCATCTTATTACTT
>JAUXBM010000226.1 GCA_030619415.1 Chlorobiota bacterium | reverse complement strand
TTGGTAGGTTATGAACTTTCTCCGCTTCTGTGGAAAAAAGTTAAACCTTCCCTCTCGGCAGGCCGGGTTCAATCAGTGGCGGTCCGATTGGTTGTTGAACGTGAGGAAGAAATCAAAAATTTCAAAAGTACATCCGCCGTTCGCATCGTGGTCGACTTAAAATTGCCCAGTCAAAATGGCAACCAGATGTTCTCTGCTGAATATCCCACTCGTTTTTCTACCATTGAAAAAGCACATGATTTTTTAAAGAAACATGTTGGTGCCGATTTTAAGGTTTTATCAGTAGAGAAAAAACCTGGTAAAAAATCCCCTGCCGCTCCGTTTACAACCTCAACGCTTCAACAGGAAGCTTCGCGGAAGATGGGCTTCCCGGTGGCAAAAACCATGGTTATTGCGCAAAAACTTTACGAGTCAGGTAAAATCACTTATATGCGTACTGATTCTGTAAACCTTTCAAACCTTGCTATAGGCATGGCAAAAGCAGAAATAAGTAAACGGTATGGTGATGAATACATAAAGACACGAAAATTCACCACCAAAACAAAAGGTGCCCAGGAAGCTCATGAAGCAATCAGACCTACTTACCTTAATAATTTTGACATCGATGCAAGCGATGATGAGCAAAGACTATATGCACTTATCTGGAAGCGTACCATCGCATCTCAAATGAGCGACGCGAAGCTTGAGAAAACCATTGTTAACATATCATCATCTAAGGCTGAAGACAACTTCATTGCACGTGGAGAAGTAGTAAGATTCGATGGATTTTTAAAAGTTTACACCGAAAGTACAGACGATGAAAATGGCGACAAACCAGGTCTTTTACCAATTCTCAATGAAAATGATGTACTGAATATGCTCGAAATGAGGGCGCGCGAACGTTTTTCCAAACAACCTCAGCGTTACACTGAAGCCAGTCTTGTTAAAAAAATGGAAGAGCTTGGTATTGGAAGACCTTCAACTTATGCTCCAACAATCTCTACCATTCAGAAAAGAGAATATGTAATAAAGGAAAGCAGGAAAGCCCGTAAACGCGACATTCAATCGGTAACCCTGAAAGACCGCACCACAACCAGCCAAATCCTGCAGGAGAATATCGATTCAGGTAAAACAAGACTCTATCCAACTGATATCGGAACGCTGGTAAACCGATTTCTTGTTCAATACTTTCAGAATATTGTAGATTATAACTTTACGGCCAGTGTAGAGAAAGAATTCGATGAAATTTCTGTTGGCAAAAAGGAATGGAACCACATGATCAGGGAGTTTTACGGACCATTTCATGAAGACATAAAAAGTACCCAGGAGAATTCGGGAAGATTTACGGGAGAGCGTCTGCTTGGCCAGGACCCCGAAACTGGTAAAAATATGTTCGTAAAGGTTGGCAGATATGGGCCAATGGTACAACTGGGAGATACTGATTCGGAAGAAAAACCAAAATTTGCCGGGCTCAGGAAGAACCAAAGTATGGATACCATTACATTTGATGAAGCAATCAGGCTTTTCGATTTTCCCCGGAAACTTGGTCAATTTGAAGAAGAGGAAGTAACTGTCGCTATCGGCCGTTTTGGACCTTATGCCAAACATAAAAACAAATTTTATTCGCTCGATAAAACGGATGATCCTTCGTCGGTCGATATTGATCGTGCCATCGAATTGATTGAAGAAAAAAGGAAAAAAGACCTGGAAAAAATCATCAAAGTATTTTCCGAAAACGAAACAGTTCAGGTACTTAAAGGTAGATATGGCCCTTACCTTGTTATTAATAAACAGAATTATAGAATTCCAAAAAATACTGATCCGGCTGCCTTGACACTGGAGGAATGCATTAAAATTTCGGAGGATCCGAAAAATAAACCAAAGAAACGATTCCAACGGAAAAAGAAATAGTTCATTATTCCTTAAATTCGTGGCTCAAAATTAAACCAACAATTGATGGATATTAGCCTTTATTTTGAGCCGGTTAGTCTCGACGGGTACGATTTTACAAACCAAACTGATTACAATCGTCTTGGAAATGTAACTTCTGTTTACGCTACAGAAACCGATTTTCCCGACTTGGCAGATGTGAAGCTTGTACTGATCGGTGTTACCGAAGAAAGGGCAGCGCTTAAAAACAAAGGTTGCGGAAAATCGGTCGATGAAATCAGGGATTACTTTTACCGGCTTTACGCGCATTGGAATCACCTAAATTTAGCCGATCTCGGAAACATCGTCATCGGGCACAGTATTAACGATACTTATTTTGCCCTGAAAGAGGTGGTTTCGTATCTGCTTAAAAGAGAGATCCTTCCAATCATCATCGGCGGAAGTCAGGATTTGACCTACGCCAATTACCTTGCCTACGAAGACCTTGGAAAAGTGATCAATATCGTATCAATTGATTCTAAATTCGACCTGGGTCATGATGAGTATGAATTGAATTCAAAATCGTTTTTAAGCATGATCATTCTACACCAGCCTAATTTTTTATTCAACTATACCAATATTGGTTACCAGAGTTATTTTGTTGACCAGGATGCGGTAGCTTTGATGAAAAACCTCTATTTCGATACTAACCGATTAGGAAATGTCAGGATGGATATAGCAGATGCGGAACCGATGATCAGGAACGCCGACATGCTGAGTTTTGACATCACATCTGTCAGACAATCGGATGCCCCCGGAAGCTATTATTCAAACCCCAATGGATTTTATGGTGAAGAAGCCTGCAGGATTTGCCGCTATGCCGGAATGAACGACAAACTAAGCAGCATTGGGTTTTATGAAACCAATCCAAAATATGACACTTTGGGTCAAACGACCCATTTGGTGGCACAAATGATCTGGTATTTTATCGATGGTTTTATGAACCGTCAGGGTGATTTACCCGGGCTTGGTGCGAATCATTTTACCAGGTTTATGCTGCATGCCGGTGAATATGATGAGGAGCTTGTGTTCCTGAAAAGCAAAAAAACCGACAGATGGTGGATGGAGATTCAATCAAAATTCAAATTTAAAAACAAATACAAAAGGCATCAATTTGTTCCTTGTTCTTACCAGGATTAT
>JAUXBM010000216.1 GCA_030619415.1 Chlorobiota bacterium | reverse complement strand
GTCTTCTTCCTTATCAGGACGGGTTAACTCATGCTTCTTGATTACATTGTTCATGTAGTCCTCAACACTTGCGCATCCAACGATTCCATATTGTGTTTTTCCAAACATTGTTTGCGCATAGATGTACAGGTAAGGTTTATCATCTGCCACGAGCCAACCCTTTTCCCTGAACCTGTCAAAATTTTCGCGGGCCTTATTGTAAACTTCCGGGCTATATAAATTTGTCCCTTCGGGGAGGTCGATTTCAGGTTTAATGATATGCAGCAATGAATATTCATTGCCCTTCACATCAGCACGTGCTTCGGTTGAATTGAGTACGTCGTAAGGGCGTGATGCCAGTTGTTTTACAATCTCTGCGGGTGGCCTGAGGCCTTTGAATGCTTTAAGTGTTGCCATTTTGGTATTTTGATTAAAAAGTAATTGACAAAAATAAAAAATCCGGCCTCATATCGGTGAAAATATTAAGGCCGGATTTCGTTGATATAGCACAATGCTAATATTCAGCGTTGTACATCTCATTCGGATTACGCTCGTGATGCGGTGTGCTGTCTTCATGCCTGTTTCTTCCATTGCTTTGTGGATCACCATAATTGTTATGGTTATTGCTCGATCTCTGTAAAGAAGATATCAGGGCACCGATCATTTTTGTCATTTCCATCAACTGATTCCTTGAATAATCTTCATAATCATCAGATAACAGGTTGGCCCGGTAGGCTACGCTTGTATAAACAAGGCATTCACGGATAGCACTTTTCGCCATCTTTAAATAGTAAATAAACTGGCTTTTGTTCCTGGCCGAACCTTCGGCAATATACAAGGTGATGTTCCTTGCAGCCTGGTTAAACCTTTGGATGAGTTGCGTGTTGTCTTCGCTGGGAAATAATGAGCTAGCATCGTGTAGCCAATTGATGTAATCAAGCGATTTGTGGTAAATCCTCAGATCCTCAAACCTGAAAAACGTTACAGGTTTTACTTCCCTCTCTTTGTTCTCCACTTCGTTAAACATAATCTAAACTTTTTTGGTTAGTTATTAATTGTTGTAAAATGTAAATCTGTCCCCTCCAGATAATTGAAGAAGACTAGCTCGTTTAGTTTTTAGTTTAGTTTGCTTTGAAGACCGTTAATTCACCTTAAAGGTTGTATCACCGGTCTTAAAATATTTTATAATCTGTTGGGCAGCTGCAACACCGGCGTTAATATTGGCTTCGGCCGTTTGTGCGCCCATTTTTTTCGGCGTAAAAAATACACGTTCAGGAAACTCCTCTTTAAGAAGGGAAGCATTTCCGGGTGCAATATCCGACAAATATTTGAATCCACCCTTATCTTCCATGATTTTTAACAACTCATTTTCGTTGATAACTTCCTTACGTGCAGTATTTACAAGCGTTCCGCCAGAAGGCATTTTCGCCAGTAAATTGTAGTTGATCGATTCGCGTGTATGTTCATTTGCCGGAATGTGAAGACTGATGTAATCGCTATTTGCATATAATTCTTCGGCAGTATCATAAACGGTTACTCCTTCAGCCTCCATTGTTTCTTTTGGGATGAATGGATCAAATGCAAAAATCTTCATACCGAATCCTTTGGCAATGCGTGCAACATGTCTGCCTACATTGCCATACGCGTGAATGCCCAGTCTTTTGCCCAATAATTCTGTTCCAGATGTGCCATTAAATTGATTGCGTGCCTGGAACACCATCATGGCAAGGGCAAGCTCTGCCACTGCATTTGAGTTCTGCCCCGGTGTGTTCATCACAACAATATTTTTTGCGGTAGAGGCATCAAGATTCACATTGTCAAAACCTGCACCCGCACGAACGACTATTTTAAGGTTGTTGGCATTGTCGATTACCTCCTGAGTAATTTTATCGCTCCTTACAATCAATGCTTCCGCATCTTTAACCGCTTCAATTAATTCGTCCTGGTTGTTGTATTTTTCGAAAAATTCACATTCGAAATTGGCTTCGTTAAATGCGGCTTTAATTTGTTCCACTGCTGCCGGTGCAAATGGTTTTTCGGTGGCGACCAATACTTTAGGCATGATTTGATTATTTAATGGTTAGATATTGATTGTTAACGGTTCTTTTCTTCGAATTCTTTCATGGTGTTAACCAGTGCTTTAACGCTATCTGCCGGTAATGCGTTGTATGTAGAAGCCCTGAATCCACCAACCGAACGGTGGCCTTTTATGCCGACCATACCTTCGCTGGTTGCAAAATCAAAAAATGATTTTTCCAAAGGTTCATAACCATCATTCATCACAAAACAGATGTTCATCAACGACCTGTCATTTTCATCAGCTACTGTTGCCCTGAAAAGAGAGTTGCGATCAATTTCATCATATAAAAGGCCAGCCTTATATTCGTTCTTACTGTGCATTTCATTAATGCCACCATTATCCTTCAGCCAGGTTAAGGTTTGTAATGCCGAAAATACAGGAAGGACAGGAGGCGTATTGAACATGCTGCCTTTGTCGATATGCGTTTTGTATTTCAGCATGTTAGGAACGTAGTGGTTAAATTCCCTGAGGATATCCTCTTTTACAATTGCAAATGTAACGCCGGCAGGAGCAAGGTTTTTTTGTGCTCCTCCATAAATGATGGCATATTTGGAAACGTCAATTGGACGGCTAAATATATCCGATGACATATCGGCTACCAAAGGCACCGGAGAATCCATATCGTATTTAATTTCTGTGCCGTAAATGGTATTGTTGGTAGTGATGTGAAAATAATCAGCATCTTCAGGAATGGTATATCCTTTTGGAATGTAGTTGAAAAGTTTGTCTTCTGAAGAGGCCACAACATCAACCTCCCCAAAGCCTTGCGCTTCTTTAATGGCCTTTTTCGACCATGCACCTGTGTTCAAATAGGCAGCTTTGGTTTTAAATAAATTGAATGGAACCATGGCAAATTGTGTACTTGCACCACCTCCCATAAAAACTACCGAATAACCCTCGGGGATGTTTAACAAATCCTTGAAAAGTTGTTGCGCTTCATCCATCACTGCTACAAATTCTTTGCTGCGATGAGAGACTTCCATTACTGAGAGTCCTGTTCCTGCAAAATCAACAACTGCTTCTGCAGTTTTTTCAATCGTATATTGGGGCAAAATCGAAGGCCCGGCGTAGAAATTATATTTTTTCATCTGCGTGATTTTTATTTAAAATATAGGCAGGACAAAATTAAAAAATTTGGTGGTTAAATTGTTAAATAGCAGTTTAGAATTGATGTAAATAAGTTTAACGCTAACAGGTACAAAACCCTGTCAGCGTTAATGGTTATTTTTGCGCAAAATCAAATAAATGATCAAACTGCAAAATAGAATATCGGCTTTTTGTAAACTTGGGATGGCACTGCAGGGTATCGATAAGAAAGATGTCGC
>JAUXBM010000188.1 GCA_030619415.1 Chlorobiota bacterium | reverse complement strand
TGTTTAAGTTTTTCAGGTCAGGAAGTTAGTTTAGACATTAAAATGCTTTTGCATTTCTTATTCCTTATTTTTCTGGTAATATTTTTTTCAGAATTGTAAATTCCGAACTGCGGGTTAGTCCGAAAATCTTAAAAACCTTTCATCTAAAACAGTTTGGTATTTCTTTTTGAATTGTACAGACAAAAATGATTGATCGATAAGAGTAGCTGCGTGTTCTCTTTTTGCTTGAAACCGTTTAAAAACCCCCTCTATCTGTTTTGATGTCAGCCCGAGTTCCTTTCCCAGCCTGAAAAAGTGCTCTTTTTTAAGTTTTCTTTTTTTCCCGTCTAATGTTAATGCTAGTTCCTCTGTATCATCAGGAATTAAGATCGATACATTGATCAAATCATATGCCGGCGCCAGCGACCACCCGTAAGCTTTTTTTATCATCGAAAAGTTTTTGAGGTGCATGTCATTGTTCCCTGAAAGAAAACTGAAAACTGCCAGTTCAAAAAATGAAAGTTTATCCAGTAAAGTATTGTCAGAATAGTCATGAATAGCTTTCCCAACTTTTTCCATTGAACTCTTGTACTTATCAAATGCTTCTGTGACCTGGAACATATCGATCATGTGTATCTTGCTACCATCCTCTTTCCTGTCAATACGTTTGGTGATGTACGAAAGTTCGCCTGACTGTAATTTTATCAAACTGGAAGGAACAACACTGATACCAAATATTTCAGCCAAACGCATAGTGAGATGCTCATTTTCCGGCATCTCCGGGTAATCAGGATTTGGTGGTTTAAATATATAGGCGCCTCCCATCACACCAACAATAGTCAGCTGGCTATCCCTGTTTCTTGCTTCCCGGACAAGCGACATGGAAAGCTTGGGCTGTACACCCGGAACCGATACACTGCGTTCCACAACCTGCTTTGCCAGTTCCGACATCTGATCAAGAGAATAGGGGAGTTGCGGGGCTTGCTTTGTTCCGAAAAATACCTGGCTGCATTTCTGATGAAAATCAATTTCACGGTTCAGCTTTTTGTAACAGTATAAACATTTATTCTTCATCTTCTTCTTCCGGTATTGGTATAACACTCACTGCGCCTATGCAGTTTTTACAACATGCCAACAGCAAGCCCATTCTGTCGTTGGGATTAATTTTCCAGTTTTTAGTGGCAATTTCCAGCAGCCAGCCTTCGGGTATCATTCCTTCGAAAAAAGGAAAAAGTCGGTTCTCTTTATATGGTTTTGTAGTTACCGGCATGGTGAAAGTGATGAATTGCCCAGGATGATTGGCAACATACTCATCTTCGTATTGAAAAATATACTCGCCATCCGAAGTTTCGGTAAGTAGTCCGGCAAGGGTGTCGTTGTATAAAATCCGGGCTCGCCTCATAGCATCTTATCTTTCACGATATTTAGATCTTTACTGCTTACAGCAGCCAGTTCATGCCCGAACATCTGCAATACCTGGTTCACTTTATCCATATTCAGGTTAGTTTTGCCTTGCTCAATCTTACGGATAACCGTTAGAGCAACACCTGACCGTTCAGCAAACTCCTCTTGTGTGAGGTTCACCTCCTTTCGGCGTTCTTTTACAAATTCTGCTATTGGTTTCATTATATGGATTTGGATATAATGGTACAAATATACATAATATTATACGTGAATACATATAATATAATTTAATTCTTTCTTTTTATATGTATAAGCATATAATATACTAAAAAATTCGGGAATTAACCTGGATTTAGAAAAATGGACCAAACTACACCAACACATGAGCGCGCCCTGGACAACTTACGCCAAAGAAGGCCCCTTTTTTAATTATTGACGGCAATTTGGGCACACTCATCTTTGGCGTTCCGCTACTTGTTTCAGGTGCTTTGTTTTTGGTTGTTTGCAGACGCCAGGCTCAATAACGCACAGAAATAGTTTCCCTGGCCTCATAAAAGCAGCTTTTCAACAAGCGTTATCTCATAGAAATATTCATCCGGATCAGTAAAGTGATGCAGTATATTAATATCGAGTTGATGATCTGGAAATGCTTTTTTTAATCGTTCCAGAATTACTTCCAAACCAGCCTCCATCCCTTCACCAATAAAGATATATACAGGTTTTTGAAGGTCAATAAATTCCCTGGCATTTTTAAACTGATCCCAAAAATAAAAGTCATATGACCAATCGTAATAAAAATAAGTGTTTGGATGTAATTCGGCTAACTTTTCAATGTAAGTACTTTTAAGGGATCCGCTCATCAGCACCCCTGCAACCATCGCCGATTCAATAAATGGCGATCCACTGTAATGTGAGGTGATGATCAATGGGTTGTCGATTGTATTGTAGGGTTTAAGAACAAGTCTTCTATTCTCAAATATTCCGGCCTCTTGTTTAAGGTGCTGAATTGCATTGAGCATTGGTTTTATTTGTTGGCTTGCCAGCACCAGCCCAATCGCAAAACCAACAACAGGTAGAATAATTGATACCCTTTTTGATGGGAAGGATTCAACGAAAAGCGCTGTCATGAGGTAAATCAGGAAGGCTTTGAAAACAAGCGTAGGGTAAAAATAGTGGGGTGCAAAATGTTTGGTGACAAGAAAAATGGATAGGGCGACCGATACCAATAAACCCAATAAAACTTTCAGCGTTACATTCAGCGATTGCTTTTTCTTCAAATAGAATAATCCAAAAAACACAATTAGCTGAACGCCGGCAATTCCACACAAAATGAAAAAACTTTTGTCCATTACAAACAGTGCTTTCAGATTATCGGATGCAGTACTTATGTCGATGAAATTGCTTTCTCCAGATCCCCATTTCCCGCTATGCATGAACATATTGCCAAACCATTCCACTGATTTATCGAGATGGACAAATACCGGAAAAGCAAATACAACAATGGCAATTGTAGTGTATGCCAGGTATTTCAACTTCCATTTGAGGGTTGGTATCAGGAAGATTGGAATTATTAAAAACGGCAAATAAAGGAATTTTCCAGCCAGCCCCAGGCCACCAACAATTGCAAACCCAATAACGTACCGTTTCATGTTATTTTGCGGTTCGTTGTCGTATATAAAGCGAACCAGTAGCAATACAAGAAAAAGGAGCGGTGCTACCAATGCAGCTTCAGGGATAAGCCTTCCAGAGATTAGCAATATCATGAAATTGCTAAACGGCATCAGTTGCAATAGCAGTGAGTAGAATATATTGCCGCTTATTTTATAGGTGTAAACTCCAAGAATAAAAAGGCTAAAGGATGTCAGTAAATTCAGAAGAATATTGGCTCCATGAATGAATTGCTCAGGGTCATTCATCGCATTTGCAATGAGGTCAAAGCCAGGCTGCATGAAGTTAACAAAGTGTGCTGAGATGGCAAAAATTATCTGTATTGTCGTCCCCGGATGATGAATAAAATCGATCGCCAGGTTGAAGATAGAAAGGTTCAATCCGTTGAACAGGTGAAAATATTCGGGATCTACATAAGCCAGGTAAAATTTCCCCCTGCTGAAATGAATGAGTAAAGTGATGATCAGGAAAATGATCGGCAGGATCACCACGGTATATTTTTTAAACAAGAATAAAAATCGCTCTTTCATGCGTAGTTCATTTTAGGTGGTAAACCAATGCCATTCCTCCATTTTCCGACAAACCCAAAGTCAGGTTTGTTTTCCCTTGCATGACATGATACACTGTTTTACCGATAGCAAATCCCAATGCAGCTCCGATGAGAACATCAGTTGGCCAATGGTTGTTGTCGTAAACCCGTGACCAGGCTACACCAGTTGCTAAACCGTACGACAAAATACCCACCCATATTTTATCACGATAAACCGAAGAGAAAAAACTCGCCAGTGCAAATGCAGTCGAGGTATGACCCGATGGAAAAGATGTATATTCCCATCCTGTAAAAGGCCCTTCCCAGAGTCGTGGATTTGCGGGCACATCCTGGTTTGGCCGGTGGCGGTGGGTGAGGTGCTTGATGATTTGCGTGGTCAAACCGGTCATGATGAAGGCCTGTGCTCCACCAAGCGCAACCTGCCTCGCCCTGTTATCTTTGGC
>JAUXBM010000032.1 GCA_030619415.1 Chlorobiota bacterium | reverse complement strand
TTGTGTTTTGAAAGGAGATTTGATTCGGATATAAGGTTCAAGCACCTGGTACTCAACATCCGAAATTGCGTACATTTTCTTTAGGTCTTCTTTTCTGCGAAATCTTCCTGATTTGGATTCGTAGTTTTTGATACTTCTTATCTGTTTGTCAGTCAGGCCGATTTTTTTCCAAAGTTCTGCTGGTAATCCGTTTGGATCAAAGGGAAAAGGTTTTAGTTTTTGTTCGGCCAGGGCCAGGTCAAGTTCGCCCCGGTTTTGAAGTTTTTCAATGCGAATAGAATCTGAAAGTCCTTGCTGTATCTTCCTGAAAGCGACAATGTTTTGTTTGAATTGGCTAACGTCAGATGGCGTATCTTCGATAAAAACTGGAATGAATAGATTACCAATGAGTACCAAAATAATGCACAAGGTCAATATTAATATTCCTCTTTGTTCACCTTTGTTTAAAGTAAAAAATACACGCAACCACGATTTCGGTTTTCTGAGCATTTGGGTGTAGATTCGGTTAATCAAGCACGATAAGCGTGCAGTTAGCCAAACAAAAATAAGAAATATAAAAGAAGGGCCCGCAACAATGGAATCTTTTAGTATTTTTCCGATTAATTTCATTATCCGAAAAAAAGCCGGCATGATCAAGACGTTTACACTACTCATTACCCTTTTATTTTTAGTTAGTTCATTTGAAGTTTCAGCTCAGCAAACCATCCGGGAAAACACCGATAAAACAACTGAAGTTGAAGAAAATCAGGACCCTACAATCAGTCAGCGCATTGACCAGGCATTTCAGCCGGTGGTTGAATGGATGACGCTGGTTTTATTCTGGGATCCATTTGCCGCAACAGGAATGAGTGACCCGATAATTTATGATGAGTTTGGTAAGCCCTATGTGGATGAATCCGGACAGCCATTGACATCAAACGTACCATTTATCGTCATGTGGTTGATATTTGGGGCCGTGACCTTCACCATTATGATGCGTTTTGTCAATTTTACTGGATTTAAACATGCAATCCAACTCGTAATGGGTAAATACGACGACCCGGATAATCCGGGCGAGGTATCGCATTTCCAGGCACTTACTACAGCCCTTTCTGCTACCGTTGGATTAGGAAATATTGCCGGTGTTGCTATTGCCATTACAATTGGTGGGCCCGGTGCTACTTTATGGATGATTGTTGCCGGTATTTTGGGAATGTCGTCCAAATTTACTGAATGTACACTGGGGGTTAAATACCGGAAGATTGATAAAGATGGTGTAGTATCGGGCGGGCCGATGTACTACTTACGTGATGGTTTGAAGAAAAAAAATATGAAGTGGCTGGGTATTATCCTTGCCGGTTTGTTTGCAATATTGGTTATTGGTGGCTCGTTTGGCGGTGGAAATATGTTCCAGGCGAATCAGGCATTTTCTCAATTGGCTTATATCGCCCCGGGAATTGGGGATTACGGTGCCTGGTTTGGAATTATTCTTGCTATTTTGGTGGGTTTTGTAATCATTGGGGGCATCAAAAGTATTGCCAAGGTTACCGACAAAATAGTACCGATCATGGCCTTTGTTTATGTTGGAACAGCATTGGTAATCATCGCCATGAATATTCAACATACCGGTGAAGCTTTTAGGCTGATCTGGGATGGTGCTTTTTCTGCGGATGCACTAAAGGGCGGAATTATCGGCGTGCTGATTGTTGGGTTTCAGCGTGCAGCCTTTTCAAATGAGGCGGGTGTAGGCTCAGCAGCGATTGCACACTCGGCAGTTAAAACCGACCGACCGGTTACCGAAGGATTTGTTGCTTTGTTAGAGCCTTTTGTCGATACCGTGGTTATTTGCACAATGACTGCTTTGGTGTTGATATTCACCGGAACATACGAAAATCCTTTGGGATTGGAAGGCGCCCAATTGACATCAAACGCATTTGAACAGGTAATTTGGTGGTTCCCTTATGTGCTTGTTATCGCCATCTTTTTGTTTGCATTTTCTACCATGATCTCCTGGTCGTATTATGGGCTTAAAGGATTCGATTATTTATTTGGCAGCATTAGCGAAAAAATGTTTGGCAACAGAAATGTAGCCAAGTATTTTTATTTCATCGTTTTTTTGGGGTTCATTGTTGTTGGTGCATCTTCAAACCTGGGATCAGTCATCGACTTTTCTGACATGATGATCCTGTCGATGGGATTCCCAAATATTCTCGGCTTACTCATTCTTGCACCGGAGGTGCGAAAAGACCTGAACCTCTACTGGAAGCAATTAAAGGCGGGTGAAATTAAAAAATTCAAATAATGAGGATAGCCATCCTTTTATTAAACAAGGGTAGGGGCAGCGGTGAAGTTGCTCGTCAGCATGTCAGGTTTTTGATCAAACAAGGACACCAGGTTTATTTTTTGCATCCTGAAATTGGTGATGGAATAGCCGGGGCGATCAACATCGATATTCAATTGCATTCCCCAATTAAACCTGTGCACGAATATTTGCCATCCGCTGGGGCACAGCAAAAACAGGTAGCCAGGATGGATTTTGCAGAAGCTGTTTCGTACCTTCCGGATTATGAAACTGCATTAGAAAAAATTGCAGAAAATGTTGACATATTTATAGGGCACCACGCAAACCTGAGTGCAATCGCCGTTCACAATGTCGCGGCCAGGTTTAATATTCCTTTCGTTCTTTTCCTGCATGGTACCGGAATTGAGCCACGGCATGAAAAATTGTGGAACGATGAAGTATGGGAATTAATTCAAAAGGCCATTGAAGAAGCCAAAGGAATTATCGTCACGACCGAGTATGTGCGCGACGCGCTGGTAAAACCATTGGTCGCGTTACCGGATGACCGTTTTTTAATTTTACCTTGTGGTGTGGATCTTGTTGATTTCAGGCCTGAAAACACCCAGGGAATTCGAGAAAAGTATAATTTGCACGAAAAATATATCATTTGTCCGGGTGCATTGACAAAATCAAAAGGACCTCAAAATGTTGTTGAGGCATCAAAGCAATATGCCGATCTTGCCCAAACTTTGTTAATAGGCGCCGGTGAGCTTGAAAAGGAACTCGAAGATAATTTGGACGATCGTGGCAAATTGCTGGGTTTTGTTTCTTCCGAGGATAAAGCCAGGCTAATCAATGCTGCCGCAATACTCACTGCCGCACCCGAAAAGAAAGAGCATTTTGGGATTATCTATGCAGAAGCACTTGCAGGAGGTACAGCGGTAGTCGCCTATGACGGGGGAGGGGTCGGTTTGATTATAAATCCAGAAGTAGGGATTTTAACTGAACGCTCACCCGAAGTACTTGGAAAAAACATTCGGGCTCTTCTCGAAGACCAGCAGCAGATCCGGCAGATGTCTGAAAAGGCCAGGGAAGTGGCACTCCGAAAATTTGACTACAACGTTCTTGTCAAGGAACTGGCCGACTGGCTTAATAAGTTTGTATAAACCCCTCTTTTCTAGCCCCTATTTTCTGATTGCTTATTTCATTGAATCACAATCAGTTGCCTGTAAAGCAAGTTGTCTTTTAGTTTTATTGTATCTGTAAAACAGGAAAATAATTATCGAAATACAATAAAAATTACTTGATAAACAATAAATTTGTTTTATCTTTGTTTTGAATTTATAAGCAATCTAAAACCAATTGATCATGGAAACAAGAAAAAATCCGCTGAGTATCCGCATAATCTATTGGTTAACTCAAATTTCATTTTGGCTGTTTGTTGCTGTATTTATTGGCGCTTTCGCCTTTAATATTGCTTTACAATTGGAATTATTGGGAGATAAAATGCAAATACATGCCGGTTTGATGTCAGAAGTAAAATATACCGAAAAAGGTTCGCTTTATCTGTTTGGTCAAAACCAGGAGGTTGAATTTGTTGAAGGAACAGGTAAGGTGCATTTTATAAATACCAATGTTGTTATCGCTAAATGGATCGGAGGGCTCATGCTTGGTATTGTATCTATTTTCCTTTATGTATTCCTAATGTTCAAAAGGTTTATTGGTAATGTTTACCGAGGCGATATCTTTGAGCGTTTCAACATTCAAATGCTGCAAAAGATGGCTTACGGTTTGGCCGGTTTGTGGTTTTTTATGATAATCTACAGCCGCCTGTTTTACTATGTCGTTGCAAAACATATTGAGTTCGAGCACCTTGAGATAACAGGTGAGATGGAATCATATAGCTATGTCCTTTTCATTGCGCTGTTTCTCTGGGTGCTTTCTCATATATTCATGACTGGTGTGAAGCTAAAAGATGAACAAAACTTAACTGTTTAATTATGGCTATAGTTGTAAATCTTGATGTGATGCTGGCCAGGCGGAAAATGAGCCTGACCGAACTTTCGAACAAGGTTGGAATAACGATGGCCAATCTCTCCATACTAAAAAAAGGAAAAGCAAAAGCCATTCGTTTCTCTACACTCGAATCACTGTGTAAGGTGTTGGATTGTCAACCGGCTGATATTTTGGAATTCGCTCCCGATTAATTTTCACCCTTGATTGGTGTCCCCGCCAAACTCAACACCACCGGTTGGTGTCTTCAGCAACTGTTTTACGATAAAACAGATGCAAATATCAATATCTATGGTAGTTAGCAATCATTTGGAATCTATATAAATACCATCGCATTGTATAACAAAACATTTAGAATCATAACTTTGTGATTGAACGAAAAGTTATGGATAACCTTTTTAAAAGCATAAAAACATCTGCTGAAAAGTACCGTGATTACACTGCACAAAACCTATCGGATTTAGTTAAGATTAAATCGCTGAGTTGTGAAGAAGGAGAAGTGCAACTTGTTCTGAAAAAACAAATGGAAGATGCCGGTTTTGATAAAGTCAGGATTGATGGGTTGGGCAATGTAATTGGGCGAATTGGAAAAGGTAAGCGCATTTTAGCCATTGACGGACATATGGATACGGTGGATCTGGGAAGCCTGGAACAATGGAATTTTGATCCGTTAGGAGGAGAAATAAAAGATGGGTTTGTACATGGCCGCGGCACGGTTGACCAAAAAGGAGGACCGGCTTCATTCGTTACTTCAGGAAGAATTTTGAAGGAAATGGGTTTTGATAAAGACCTGACCATCTATTTTATTGGAAGCGTGATGGAGGAAGATTGCGACGGACTTTGCTGGAAGTACCTGATCGAAGAAGAAAAAATCAAACCGGACCTGGTCATCAGCACCGAACCTACCAACCTTGGAATTTACAGAGGTCATCGTGGCCGGATGGAAATGCAGCTTAGTTTTTATGGGGTTTCTTCGCATGGCTCCGCGCCTGAGCGTGGAAAAAATGCCATTTATATGGCTTCACGGGCAGCGCTCGAAATTGAAAAACTGAATGAAAGACTGCCTAATGATGAATTTCTTGGAAAAGGAAGTATAACGGTTACGGAGATAGTTTCTGATAGCCCGTCACTTTGTGCCGTTTCCGACTTTGCCTGCATTCACCTCGATCGCCGGTTGACCTGGGGTGAAACAAAGGAATCTGCTGTAGCAGAGATTGAAGAACTGGTAAAGGGGATGGATACCAAAGTTGAGGTACTTGACTACAATGAAAGAGCATATACAGGTCTGGAATATGGGATGGAGAAATATTACCCTACATGGAAATTGCCCGAAGATCATGTAAGCGTTCAGGCAGGAAAAAATACTTTTAAAAAACTTTTTGGAAAAGAACCGGCAATTGGGAAATGGACATTTTCAACAAATTGTGTAACCATCAATGGGATCTACGGAATCCCCACCATCGGGTTTGGTCCGGGAAACGAAGTGCTGGCACATGCACCAAATGAGAAAGTACCTATTGGTGACCTTGTGATTGCTTCGGCGTTTTATGCAGGGTTTGCGGTTGAGTTCTGAGTTTTGAGTCTCGGGTTTCGGGTCTCAGGTCTCGAGTCTCAAGTTTTGAGCCATTTAGATGAAGGAAATGAAATTACTAGAAAATATAAATGAGTTAGAACAGATTAAGAATAGCCTGTTCCAAAAGGATTTTCTGCTTACCTGGGAAAAAAGTGATCGAGAGCTGAAACTAATCCTCGAAATAGCGATTATTTTGAAGCAATTGAGGGAACAGAATATTTCTCCCAGGGTTTTCGATTCCGGATTGGCGGTATCCATTTTCAGGGATAAATCAACCCGAACAAGGTTTTCGTATGCATCAGCGGCTAATTTATTGGGTTTGACCGTTCAGGATATGGATGAAGAAAAATCACAGATTTCGCATGGGGAAACGGTCAGGGAGACAGCGAATATGATTTCTTTTCTCACCGAAACAATTGGCATCAGGGATGATATGTATTTGGGTGAAGGGAATAAATATATGCGGGAGGTCGCTGATGCACTTGATGAAGGTTTTCAAAATGGAGTTCTCCCATCCCGGCCGGGAATTGTGAACTTGCAATGCGACATGGATCATCCAACACAATCCCTGGCAGATTTGCTTCATTTGCAGCAACATTTCGGATCGCTGGATGAATTAAGAGGAAAAAAGATGGTGATGAGTTGGGCCTACTCACCCAGCTACGGAAAACCTTTATCGGTACCTCAGGGAATTATTGCCTTGATGTCGAGATATGGGATGAACATCGAGCTTGCCTATCCGGAAGGATACGAACTGATTCCGGAGATAGTTAAAGTTGCCAAAACCAATTCGAGAGAAAGTGGTGGAACCTTCAACATAAATAACTCGATGAGTGATGCCGTGAAGGATGCTGATATTGTTTATCCAAAAAGCTGGGCGCCGTTTCACATCATGCAGCAAAGGACTGAATTGCTGAAGCAGGGAGACAAAGATGGTTTATTAAACCTGGAGAAAACATGTCTGGCCCAGAATGCAAAGCACAAGAATTGGGAATATGATATGCAAAAAATGAATTTGACAAAGGATGGCATTGCTTTGTATATGCATTGCCTTCCTGCTGATATTTCGGGAGTGTCATGCAAACTTGGCGAGGTCAGTGCCGGAGTTTTTGAAAAATACAGGTTGCTTACTTACAATGAAGCCGGTTACAAGCCATATATCATTGCTGCGATAATGTTTACGAATAAGTTTGAGAAGCCTGATCAGGTTTTGAAAAAGATTATTGAAAAGAATCATTCGCGCATTTTGTAACGGCGACTTCAGTCGCCAGCTTCGGCGGATAAATCCGCCGTTACGGTCGTTTTAAGAACTTTCCTCGTTTTTCCGAATTAATTAATTCACCATTTTCAATTGCCAATTTTCCGCCAACAATCACATATTCTGCTGCTCCTCTCGTTTTAAAACCCTCATAAATATTGCAATCACAATTTTGATGATGGGTTTGAGCAGAGATAATATTTTCCTTTCCAGGGTTCCAAACAACCAAATCAGCATCCGAACCAACCTGAATAGCTCCTTTTTGGGGATAGAGTCCAAATATCTTGGCAGGTTCCGTCGAAACAAGATCAACGTAGCGGTTGATATTGATACGGCCGGTCAGGACACCATAAGTGTAAATTAACGCCAATCGATGTTCCACTCCTCCTGCTCCGTTTGGAATTTTGGTGAAATCATTGACTCCCAACTTTTTTTGATCAATTGTGAAGGGGCAATGGTCTGTCCCAACCGTTTGAATTGTCCCATCCGCCAATGCCTGCCACAAAGCCTCATTATCCTCATTTTTCCTCAAAGGGGGGCTCAACACAAACGGCGCAGTTTCATTAAATCCGCCAATGTATTTTGAATCGTCAAGTAATAAATATTGCGGACAGGTTTCTGCAAAAACTTTCTGACCCTTACTTTGCGCTTTTCGAATGTGTTTTAACGATTCTTTCGCAGAAACATGAACAATGTAAATCGAGCAATCAGCCTCTTTCGCAATATTAATGGCTTTTTTAACCGCTTCCGATTCAACATAATTGGGTCGGGATAGCGGATGATATTTGGGAGAAGTCCGGCCATTATCTATGAATTCTTTTCTCAGTCTGTCAACCTCTTTCCCAAGTTCGCAATGAATGGTAACCATTCCTCCCGAATCACCTACAGCTTTCATAACTCTCAGTAAATCACCCTCCTGCAACCCGATCGTATCTAAATAAGCCATATAAATTTTAAAGGAAGTGATGCCTTCAGCAATGCAGGCTTTGATTTCATTAGCCAGTGATTTGCGCCATTCAACCGGGCTGACATGAAATGAATAGTCAATCAAACTTGATTTTGCTTCCTCTTTTCTTTGTGTGATAGCATCAATGAGGGCTTGTCCTTTCTGCGGAGTCACAAAATCAATAATTGTGGTAGTTCCTCCGATTAACGCAGCTTTACTGCCGGTATAAAAATCGTCAGCAGAATATCCGGCAGGTGAGGGGAGGTGCATGTGGACGTGGGGATCAATTCCTCCAGGAAAAATATAGGCCCCCCGGACATCAATAATCTCAATATCCTCATAAGTATTGGAAATTGATTTGCTGATCTCAGAAATTTTATCTCCTGATATCAGTATGTCTGACTGAAAACTCTTTTCGGCGGTTACAATAATTCCGTTTTTGAGAAGGATATTCATTTTCGCCGTTGTTTTTAATCAACAAGTGATTTAACGAATACATCTTTATCATCCTCCACGAATCCAAATCGCTTCAGGTATTTTGCGTGTTTTTTTGTCAGACCCGGTGCTACAATTTGTTTGAAGCCTCCTTTGATAAATTCCTTTTTCAGACTGCGATAAATGAACCGGCCATTTTTATAATCCCTGTATTCTGGTGTGCTGTAATCAAGACCAACCCTGAGGTCGCCCTTCTGGTCTTTGTGCGCTAAAAAGATCCCAGCCACGTTCATATTTCTTAATACGAAAAAACTGATTGAATTGATTTCAGGTTTGTAGTTAAACCCCGGGAAGAATGCCTGGATGTCTTTGTTGTGAAACTCAAGGAACCGAAGCAGGTATTTATTGTCGCCCCTGATTTCCAAAGTTTCAAAGAGTTCTTTCTTTGAATAGATCCTGGCAAGATAAAATATGTCAACTGCAATGATAAATCCGTTTAAAACTGCCACCGGAGTAGCGCCAATCAATAAACCATAAGTTGCAAAGGTTGAGGCGCCAACAAGGTTTATCCATCTGAATTTTACGATCGAACTCATCGTCATCGACAGCGCAATGATTACCGATGCTGAATAACCTATAATCTCTAAAATATTTATTTCCATTCAAGTAGTTTTTGTTGATTAATAATATGAAGAATGCAATTAGCGACTCATCCGTTTCCAAAGTCTGGCAGCCTGTTCCCGGGTAAATGCAAGTATCTCGTTTTCATCAATTGTTTGGACGGTCTTGTCTTTTACGATCAATTTGCCATTTGAAATAACATGTTGCACATCATTTGAAGTTAATCCAAAAATAAAATGTCCGTGGAAATTCTCTTTGGTCACAGGAGTTGGAGAAGGATAATCCAGTACGACCAGGTTATTCTCTCCGTCTCCTGAAAAATTATTTGAATCAAGGTAGTGATGAACATTCCTGAATCGTTGATAAGCCGATTCAAAATCAATATTGTCAAACTTCTGACCGACAAAATAGGCTGCTCTTGTGCTTCGAAGCATGTCGCTGTGCATGCCGTCAGTACCAAGCATAATACGCTCACCAAGACCTTCACCATTGAAATATCCCACCTTATTCTTTAGGTTGCTTTCCATGTTTTCAACAATCCAGGTTTTGGAATTGGCTATAAGGTCGCGTTCCGTGTCATTTATATGAAGGCAATGTGCCAGAATTGTTTTGGTTGAATTCAAAACGCCATGATCATTGAGTCTCTCAACGACTCGTTTTCCGTAATTGTCCTGGCAAAACTGCTGATCATAAAGATCCTCTGCAACATGAATATGGATACCTGTGTGATACTTCTCCATCAGCTTAACTGCATTTTTAAAGATTTCTTCACTTACCGTGAAAGAAGCATGAAGTCCAACCAATCCCTGGTGTTTTTGCAAATACTGTTCAGATTCAGTGAGCCCCTTTTTCGATTTATCCAAACCATCCCGGTCGGTGATTTCATAACACAGCAAATGGCTGACACCAACTTTCTCAAAAGTCTTTGCAATTATTTCAAGCGATCCGTCGATATAGTTTGGCGAAGCATGATGATCAATTACAAATGTCGATCCCGCTTTTGCACAGGCAATGGCTGTGGCTAATGCGCTCGCCTCGATAGTATCCTTATCCAGAGCCTTGTCAAGGTTCCACCATATGTATTTTAAAATTTCGTAGAAGTTTTTCGGGGTTTCTTGTGGGGCTGGCATACCTCTGGCCAAAGCCGAATAAACATGGTGATGCCCTACAGTAAACGATTTCGTGACAAATTTTCCTGAGCAATCAATAATAGCGGGATCATCATTTAGACTTTCCGTTTGCTCAACGAAACGAATTGTACCCTTTTCTCCTTCCTCAACCAGGATATCTGTTTCAATGAATTCGAGACTTTGCCAATCAATATAAGTAGTGTTTTTAAGTAGAAGCGACATATTACTTTTTATTTCTTTTCAACGGAAGTTTGGTTCTTTTCACACCATCAAAAGCACAGAAAGCATTGGCAACTGCAGCAGCCGTAGGAACAGTTCCTATTTCCCCGATGCCTTTCGCCCCGTAAGGTCCTACCGGATCTTTTACTTCCACCGTTTTCACTTCAATCTCAGGCGTTTCATGGGCTCTCAGGATTTTCAAGTCCCTCATCCTGTCACTGACGAGATAACCATCTTTCATTGGTAAATCTTCAGTGAGCGTATATCCCAATCCCATGTGGACCCCACCTTCAACCTG
>JAUXBM010000017.1 GCA_030619415.1 Chlorobiota bacterium | reverse complement strand
GTTCTTTTTCACCTTTTGTCCCTTTTCAACAAATACTTTCGACAGCATGCCTTGTAATGGCGATCCAACCTGGTTGGGATCATCATGATCCACCTTTATATTTTCGACCACCTCGATACCGAGCGATTGGTCAATGATTTCAACGTTCCTTGTTTGCCCGTTTACCTGGAAGAATACGGTTCGCGAACCTTCTTCATTTGCCGGCCCGATGGACAGTAGCTTCACAATAACCGTTTTTCCGGGTGCGATATCTACCAACACTTCTTCTTCCTCCTTCATGCCATAAAAGAAATTTAATGTTGGTATTTTAGAAATGTTGCCATACATTTTCAGCTTTTCCATATAGTCTTCGTAAACTTTTGGGTAAAGTTTATGCGACAAGAAGTCGGTGATGTCCGTATCTCTCGATAAGATGTTTTTATATTTCTCATTAAATTCAATCATCTCTGCATCAAAATCAATGGGTTCGAGATGAGCATTTGGCTGATCGGTATAAGGTTTTTTGTCTTTGAGAATAACCTTTTGAAGGTCTTTTGGAAAGCCTCCCTGAGGTTGGCCTAAATCACCCCTGAAAAATGCCTGGACAGATTCGGGCCACGAAATTGTATCACCTTTTTCAAGTACTTCCGACGCTTTCATTTTGTTGGTGACAAGATAGAGTGCCATATCGCCCACAACTTTGGAGCTTGGTGTAACCTTCACAATATCTCCAAACAGCTGGTTCACCTCACCATAAGCCTGTTTCACTTCATTGAATTGATCTGCCAGTCCAAGCCCGTTCATCTGGGGTTTAAGGTTTGAATATTGTCCTCCCGGAATCTCATGGTCAAAAACTTCAGCGGTGCCCGCTTTCAAGCCCGACTCAAAAGGGTAATAGAATTCGCGAACGGCTTCCCAATAATTTGAAAACTTATTCAATTTGTCAATATCAACAGGATTTTCACGCTCCTGGAATTTCATCATTTCAACGATGGAGTTGAAATTGGGCTGGGAGGTTAATCCCGAAAGGCCACCCAAAGCAACATCTACTACATCCACACCGGCCTCGATGGCTTTTAAATAGGTGGCGTGCTGAAGTGCTGAAGTATCGTGGGTGTGAAGGTGTATCGGAATATTGATGGTTTCTTTTAAGGCTGTGATCAATTCTGTGGCAGCATAAGGTTTCAATAGCCCGGCCATGTCTTTGATTGCGAGGATATGTGCTCCGGCATTCTCAATATCTTTGGCCATTTGTATATAATACTCAAGGCTGTATTTGGATCTTTTCGGATCGAGAATATCGCCCGTATAGCACATGCTTACCTCGGCAATTCCCTGCGTCTTGTTCCTGACAAATCCAATGCTGGCTTCCATCGCTTTCAGCCAGTTAAGCGAATCGAAAATGCGGAAGATATCGATACCATTTTCCCACGATTCAATCACAAACCTTTCAATCAGGTTGTTGGGATAAGCAGTATAACCTACTGCGTTGGACCCACGAATCAACATTTGCAATAAGATATTCGGAATACGACTACGAAGTTTGCGAAGTCGTTTCCACGGATTTTCCTGTAAAAACCGCAGGCAAACATCGAAGGTGGCGCCTCCCCAAACTTCCATGCTGAATGTGTCGGGGTGGTTTTTGGCAAAACTTTCAGCCACTTCAAGCATGTCGTGGGTCCTGATGCGGGTAGCGAGCAGCGACTGGTGTGCATCGCGGAAAGTGGTATCGGTAAAATGAATTTTCTTTTCATTTTTTAGCCATTCGGCAAATTTTTCAGGCCCCAATTCGGTTAGCAAATCCTTAGTGCCTTTTTGATAACTTGCTTGTGGATCAAATTTGGGCACGACCGGTTTAGTAAATTTCCTGGTGGGGTCGATGAATTTTACATCAGGATTACCGTTAATGATCACCTCACCCAAATACCTGATGATTTTTGTTGCCCGGTCTCTTCGGGGTTGGATGATTGTCAATTCAGGGTAATTCTTGATAAAATCAACTGTCGCTTTTCCTTCAGCGAAAACCGGGTGATGGATAATATTTTCCAAAAACTGGATGTTGGTTTTTACGCCACGAATCCTGAATTCAATCAGCGCCCGGGCCATTTTGCGGATGGCTCCGTCTAAGGAGGTAGAATGTGAGGTTACCTTCACCAACATCGAGTCGAAGAAAGGACTGATCGATACACCCTGGTAAACACTGCCTGCGTCCAGCCGGATACCAAATCCCCCGGCACTTCTGTAAGCCGTAATGGTGCCATAATCCGGTTTGAAATCTTCTCTTGGATTTTCGGTTGTGATCCGGCATTGAATGGAGAACCCGTTTACTTCGATGGCATCCTGTGACGGAATCTTTATCTGGACATCGCTTAATTTGTATCCACCGGCGATGAAAATTTGTGATTTTACAAGATCACGGCCGGTTACCATTTCGGTTACCGTGTGTTCAACCTGTATGCGTGGATTGACTTCGATAAAATAAATCTGGTCTCTTTCAACCAAAAATTCAACAGTTCCCAGGTTGTTGTAATTGACAGCTTTACAAATATTGATGGCATATTGGTAGAGTTTTTCTTTGACATCCTTTTCCAGGTTGAGCGAAGGCGCCATTTCAACAACTTTTTGATAACGACGCTGAACAGAACAATCTCTTTCATAAAGGTGGACAATGTTGCCATGGTTGTCGGCCATGATCTGGATTTCGATGTGTTTTGGGTTGCTGACAAATTTTTCAATAAATACCGTATCATCACCAAAAGCATTTCCGGCTTCATTCCGGGCTGCTTTAAATTCATTGATGAGGTGTTCTGGGTCATGAACAACACGCATGCCCCTGCCGCCTCCACCCGACGCTGCTTTCAGCATGACTGGGAAACCAATCCGCTTGGCCTCTTCAAGGGCCACATCTCCATCTGTCAATGGTTTTTCGTTGCTCTCAATAATTGGGACACCTGCGATTTTTGCAATTTCTTTGGCATTTATTTTATTGCCCAGTTTGTCCATCACTTCAGGTTTTGGCCCGATAAAAATGATTCCATTTTCAGCACATTTCCTGGCAAATTCAGTATTCTCCGAAAGGAAACCGTAACCCGGATGAATAGCATCGACCTTTTTTCTGACAGCGAGACCCACAATTTCGTCTATGTCGAGATAGGGTTTTAATGGGTCATCATCCGCACCCACCTGGTAGGCTTCGTCAGCTTTAAAACGGTGACGCGAATAACGGTCTTCGAAAGTGTAAATAGCTAAGGTTTGGATGTTTAACTCGGTGCACGCCCGGAATACCCTAATGGCAATTTCACCACGGTTGGCGACCAGTACTTTCTTGATTTTCATGGAATATTACTTGGTTTTTGATCCGTTATTGGAGAATTTACGATTACCTTCAAAGTTACCAATTAAACCCTTAGATTTATGCCTCATTTTAGATTTTAAACAGTATGCGTAAAATCATTTTTGCCACAAACAACAAACATAAGCTGGAGGAAGTTCAACAAATTTTAGCCGGTAGTTTTGAAGTGCTTGGCCTTAATGAAATTGGATTTGCAGGCGATATCCCGGAAACGGGCAAAACACTTGAAGAAAATGCATCGATCAAATCTAAGTTTGTATTTAAAAAGTTTGGTATGAATTGTTTTTCGGATGACACAGGTTTGGAAATTGAAGCGCTCAATGGAAGGCCGGGTGTTTATTCAGCCCGCTATGCAGGGGAGGATGGCAATGCGGAAAACAACATTGCAAAAATCTTAAGTGAACTTCGTGGTATTGAAAATAGAAAAGCGCGTTTCAGAACCGTTGTTTCATTGATACTTGATGGAAAAGAACATTTTTTTGAAGGGATAGCCAACGGTCAGATTATTGATGAAAAAAGGGGAGGGGTTGGCTTTGGCTACGACCCTGTTTTTGTACCTGATGGATATAACCATACTTTTGCTGAGATGTCCTCAGAATTGAAAAACACCATCAGTCACCGGAAAAAAGCAATGGACAAACTGGTTTCTTTTTTAGGGGACAATTAGCACATGCAAATCAGCCCTTTTGCAAGGAATAAACTTTCTTAAACACTAATTTAACAATCAAGAAGGTATGCATGATTCCCAGGCGTAACCTTTAAAGAGATTAATTAAGTCAAACCAGGAATTCAGAATTATTTTACTATTTCATCTCGTAAATGCGCGTGCGTTTAAGCCCCAATGAAAGATGAAGATGTTTCACTTTCCATGATTCGTTCTCTTTGTTCCAAACAATTGAAATAGCTGCTGTTTTAACCGGAATTAATCTTTTTACAGGTTTTAATAAAACTAAATTATTTCCTGATGTATCAACCGGTTTGATTTGCATTGTTTCTATACCTGCTTCGTAATCTTCATCTGCTGTAGATGATTTTTCAGAAGTGATGTTTAGACTCATCGGAATTATCATATCCTTATAACAACCACGTGCAGTGTCAACCGGATAAAAGAAAGCCAATACGCGCTGATATACTGCCGTGTTATGACAACATACAACATCGTATGCTTTTTTCTTGATCTCAACGCTATCGTGTACCAGGTTTGTAAATATTTCAAAAACATAATCAGGTATCGAATCATAAGGGACCCAATACCCCTCAGCCATCACGGTTACATTATCATCCAGATAATTTTGAAAATTCACAAAATCTTCCTTGGCAGCAATGTTGAGCAAATTGTTGAAATTCTTTTCAACTTCTTCTACAAGAGCCTTGTTTTGTTTTTCCGTGCAAGGTGGTTGATGTTGTTGTTTGCAGGCGGGCAGGATAAATATTAAACTACCTAAAAATACTAAAACTAGTTTATTCATGACAATGTTATTTTGGTTAGTAAAAAATAGAATATTTAACAATAAATTAGTGTTGTTAATGAAGCCAATGTAGTCAATTTTGAGGCGTAAAGCAAATTTTAATATTTCATAGGCACTGAGGAATAGGTATAACTTATTGTTTTTTAAGGAATTGGGCTTAACAAAAACGGCAGAAATTGCTGCCGTTCTTTGAGGTTAATAATTTTTTGATGTTATGGAACTTCCAGTTTCGCTGTCTGATTAGTTAAGACTGCAATTTATTTGTTTGCAATCAACATTTTTGCAAATGCCGTTAGTTTTTTATCAAAATTCTTAGCATTCTTTTCGCCATCTTTTCTAAGCGCTTCAAGATTTTCGGCTGAACCATTATCCATCGCACTGTCGGCAGTAAACAATTCAGGTGACAACCTGAGATATTGATCGGGTTTTCCTACCGCATCATAAATTTGTTTCAATTGATAGTCGACAGTATCCGCAACCCCTGCCATCATGATATCGATGATGGGTACAATCCATTGTACAGCACCCCAATCTTTGGCCTTTTTGTATTCATACTTTTTGTGTTGCCCTCCCGTGCCGAGTGAAAGGATCATCATGTTGGCAGCCTTGGGTGAGTCACGAAATTCATCAAACTTCCAGTTTCGGGCTTCAGAATAGGCACACAAAGTAGGGTTATTGACAAAAACGCCACCATCAATCAAAGGATAAACACGGTTGTCTTCCGACTTAACCCTGGCCACCTCAAAATAAGTAGGTGCTGCCGAGGTTGCCCTTGCAGCTTCCCTTACCTTAAAATTATAACCCTTATCAATTTTTGCCTTGTGTGAACGGAAAAAATGACCTTTTCGGTTCTTGATGTCATAAGAAGTAATCAGACATGGTTTCAGCAGTTCGCTCAATTTTAATTCGCCCATAAAATCCACCAGGGCTTCTTCCAGTTCTTTTGCACTGTATTTTTCGTCAGTCAATCCACCTGCGCTTCTGATTTTCTGCCAGAATGAAACATCGAAGATTTCATCCCCGCGGTCGAGGTACAGTTCTACTGCTTTTTCTGCAGAGAAACCAGGCTTTGTGGGGTCTGTATCGGAAGGGCACAGATAAAGACAAGTTAAAATTCCGCCGGTGCTGGTACCGGCAATCAGGTCAAAATAGTCCGCTATACGCGCTTTAGGATTTTTGTCGAGGGATTGAAGTTTTTTCTCGAGAGCAACAAGGATTTGCCCCGGAAGAATTCCCCTGATCCCACCACCATCCAGGGAAAGGATTCTTGTTAATTTTGAATTACTTGACATAGTTTAGTCCTCCATATTTAAGTTGTGAATAATAAGTACAATAGCAGACGAGATTTTATTTTTAAAGCTAAATTTGGTTAAAATGTCGTCTTACTACAATGATACAAAAAAAACGGGAGATGAATCGTTGATTTGTGATTGTAATTATGTGAGGGCAAATTGTATCTTTTGATGTCTGAAAATATGTATTTTTACTTTGTTTTCAAACCATGCAAAAGATGAAACAAATTACAATCGCAATACTATTTATATTCTCGTTATTCAATGGGCTGCTGATTGGACAAATTCAGTCACTGAGTGAAAGCCGAAAAGATAACCTGAAATCGATGCTCGATTATCGATACAAGGGTGGATATTACAGCTTCGAGAGATTGTTTCTGAAAACTGTTGAATTCCCGGAGGTAGCAAAAATGAATTGCGTAACAGGGATTGTAATTGTTGTATTCGAAGTAGATTGTGAGGCTGAGATACAGGAGGTTAAAATAAAGAACCCGCTTGGTTATGGGATTGAAACACAAATATCTAATTTTTTTGAAAACACGATTGGTAACTGGAATAAATGTGATGACGACCGATACACCCGGTTCAATGTTTCTATACAGTTTAAAATTACCGGTGTAATAACAAATACCGATGATGCTTTGTTGGTTGTCGAAGGTAAAATAGTTGGGGTTCAGTGTTATGATGATTCTTATTACCTCGAAAAGGCGGAAAAGATGCTTGAGAAAGGTAAGGGAAAAAAAGCCATTGGGTATATCAATGTGCTCATAAAACGCAATCCGTACCACAACGAATATACGGATATGAAACAAGAAGCAATTGACCTCATGAATAAGTAGATATTTCCCATTTATGTTTGAATTCCTGAACAGTGTTGATTCTGATCTTTTTCTTTTAATTAACGGCTGCCACAATTCGTTTTTTGATTCAGTTATGACTTACGCCAGTTCCAAGTTTTTCTGGGTATGGTTTTACTTGATATTGCTCTATTTCATCATTCGCAAGTATCATTGGCGAAGTGTTTTGGTTCTTGTTTTCGTGGCGCTTCTAATTGCACTTTCCGATCAGCTTTCAGTTCATCTGTTCAAAAATACTTTTCAGCGGTTGCGCCCTTGTCATAGCGAGGAACTTGTGCTATTGGTCCACACGGTTTCGGGTTGTGGCGGGCAGTACGGATTTGTTTCATCACATGCGGCCAACAGTTTTGCTTTGGCATTTTTTATCGGCGGTTTGATGTGGAGCAACCATAAATGGATATTGTTGACATTGTTAATCTGGGCAACATTTGTGGGCTATAGCAGGATCTATTTGGGCGTTCATTATCCGGGGGATATCATAGGAGGAGCCGTTCTTGGAATGATACTCGGCTACCTGATATTGCAATTGTATAATTATTCTGAAAAGAAATTCATTCGTAACACCAACAATGCAGGCTGAATGTCGGCTACTGGTTGAACTCTACAATTATTGAGTCTTTTTCGGCTACCCCCAGGAGAGAGGCAGCATTTCCTTTATTTATTGCAATTTCCAGCATGCCGTTGCTCGCAAACAGGGCCACTACCTCACCAATTGAAACATCTCCATATGAATCATGAATCATTTTCATGTTGATGGACCGCAAGGAGATGGTAAATTTTTTGTTTTTCACTTTTTCCCTGAAAAGGTTCTGGCTTATATTGGTGATCAGGTTTTCGTAAGTATCAATATGCATCACCATCCCTTTGATCATATCTTCATTGATCGTTGGCTCGAATGTCATTTTGTTCGTTAACATTACTTTTTCAGTACCCAACTCCTCAGGCTTTCCTCCCTTTGCAAGATGAACAGCAGCTTTCACAAACCGGTCGCGTCCCGAAAAAGTAAAATTTGGTGAGTCTTGCAAAATATCTATAACAAAAAGTTTTTCAGGTTCGTGGTCAAATACCAGTGACAGGACACCATTATCAGTTCCTATAAAATATTGTTTATCGTAGTAGGCAACTATATGTGGGTGATTGAGCGATTCTTCGGTATTGATCCCAATAACATGAATGGTTCCATCGGGGAAATTCTTGTAGGCATTTTTCAGAATATAAGCTGCTGCGTTCACATCAAAAGGCACTATTTCATGCGTGATATCTACAATGTTGGCTTTTGGTAAATGCTTGTAAATCATCCCTTTCACCGCCGCCGTATAATAATCGTTAAGCCCCCAGTCACTAATCAATGTAATTAAACTCATGCGCTCGCCTTCCCGGCTACAATAATTTTTTAGAATTGAGTATCAAAATTATAAATTTTGAACCTTGTAACCGTCATTTTTTAATAATTTTGAGGTTCTTTTTGAAATGACCACTGATTGATATTTTTTGATGAGCGAAAGCATTCTACAACTTGATATTGGCAGCCCCCTCGATATTTATGGTCCCGGCGATAAATACCTCAACCAAATAAAAGAAATATTCCCGAAGCTCAAAATTATAGCGAGGGGTGAGTTTATTAAACTGATAGGTGAGGATAAAGAGATAAGAAATTTTGAAAAACGATTTGACCTCCTGCTTATCCATTTCGACCGTTTTGGAAAGATTACTGAAGATGTTGTACGGCAGATTATGCTCGAAAACAATGGCATCACCAAAAGTGCCGGTGAGCAGGGTGAGGATATCCTTGTTTATGGCCGTCATGGAAAACTGATCAAGGCATTGACGGTTAACCAGAAAAAGATGGTTGAGAGCAGTGTAAAGAACGATTTGGTATTTGCGATTGGACCGGCAGGAACAGGAAAGACTTACACCGCAGTAGCGCTCGCCATCAGGGCATTGAAAAACAAGCAGGTAAAAAAAATAATCTTAACCCGGCCCGCCATCGAAGCTGGAGAAAGCCTTGGTTTTTTGCCCGGTGACATGAAAGAAAAACTGGATCCTTACCTGCAGCCATTGTATGACGCACTTCGGGATATGTTGCCAACACAAAAATTCCTCTCCTATCTGGAAGATGAAACCATTGAGATCGCACCATTGGCATACATGCGCGGCAGAACGCTGGGTAATGCGTTTGCAATTTTAGATGAAGCACAAAATGCTTCGGTTAGCCAGCTAAAAATGTTCCTGACAAGGATGGGAAAATCATCTAAATTTATTGTTACGGGAGATGTTACTCAAATTGACCTTCCCCGAAAAAAATTGTCAGGATTATTACAGGCACAAAGTATCCTCAACGGAATAAAAGGAGTAGATTTCATCCAGCTTGACGGACGGGATGTAGTACGACATAAACTGGTTACCAGTATTATTGATGCATATAATATTTACGAAGAAAAAAATACCAAAAACAATGAATGAAGCAATAACCCGTACCGATTTTCAATTTCCGAAACAAACAAATGTGTACCACGGAAAAGTGAGGGATGTATATACAATTGACGATGAACTGCTGGTAATGGTGGCCTCCGATCGCATTTCGGCCTTTGATGTCGTATTGCCCAGGGGTATCCCTTACAAAGGGCAGGTGCTAAACCAGATCGCCTCAAAATTTTTAACAGCAACCGCCGATATCGTTCCTAACTGGATGACCGCAAGCCCTGATCCGATGGTTACAGTCGGACATTATTGCAAACCATTTCCGGTGGAGATGATCATACGCGGATACTTAACAGGTAGTTCGTGGCGCACCTATAAAAGTGGTGCCCGTGATATTTGTGGAGTACCGGTACCGGATGGATTGAAAGAGCATCAAAGGTTTCCTGAACCAATTGTTACTCCTACAACAAAAGCAGTTGAGGGTCATGATGAAGATATTTCACGGGAGGAAATTATCAAGCAAGGCCTAGTTTCGGAAGACGACTATAATAAGTTGGAAGATTTCACAAGAAAATTATTTCAGCGGGGGTCTGAAATTGCCGCCGAAAAAGGACTGATCCTGGTGGATACCAAATATGAATTTGGAAAAGTCGGAGACCAGATATACCTGATTGATGAGATCCATACTCCTGATTCATCGCGGTATTTTTATGCGGATGAATACGAGGAGCGCTTTGCCAAAGGTGAGCAACAAAAACAATTGTCAAAGGAATTTGTACGGGAGTGGTTAATGGAAAATGGATTCCAGGGGAAAGAAGGTCAGCCGGTTCCTGAAATGAACGATGCCTTTGTGGAAAGTGTTTCAGAAAGATACATTGAACTTTTCGAGCAGGTAACCGGCGATAAATTCAACCGCGTGCCAACAAGTGGGGTCTTGGATAGGATCGGGAAAAATATTGAAGCGTTTTTAAAGACTCACTGACCCAATGCACTGATTAATTGAGCCAGGAGGTCGGCCTTGTCCTGATCTCCTTTTTTGTTGTAGGCGCCAATCATTTCCTCCATCAACCGCCGGATGATATGGGTATTGTTACAAGGCACAAAATAGCCTGGCTTTGGTTCAATTTTCATCTGTTTGATATACCGGTTGATTTCGTTTTTTGTAAAAACAGAACCTTTGTTGACCACAGCAATATAAAACAGTATCTCCTCATTGCTATACGCCTCCGGTTCCTTTATGGGAATGGTATCATCCATATAAACCAGGATAAAGTGCTTGTAAAGGTCAACCCCAAAAATGGGAATATTTAACGCTTGTGCCAGGGCTATGTAGATGATGCCCAGCGATACTGCACTGCCTTTGTAAGCATCCAGTAAGTCGCTCAGGAAAAAAGCGTTGAGGTTTGTCTGGCTGGGTAATTGGCCCCTGAATTTGTGGATGTCGTAAAAAATATGATTCATCACCTTAACCTTCTCAAGGGCAGTCAGGTTTTCGTTCATTTCGAGCCACATATCCTGTTTTAACTTTTCAATTTTAAGAAGGTATTTGTCAACATCCAAATCAGGATACCGGAAACTTGTAAGCAGCAGGAATGCTTTTATGAGGTCGTTGGTGTAAAATCGCGCCCAATTTTCCAATTCAAAATACAAGTCGTTAAACCTGATTTCATCAATCAGCTCTTCAATGCGTTTCACATTGTCTCCGTTAAATGCATTGAGCCAGGCCTCTTCCAGCAAAGGAATTGCCTCTTTGCCATAGTGGGTGATTTTTTTTCTGATGGAACGATAATTGTCTTCGCTTGGTTCGTCCAGCAGATTCATCAAGGCGGCTAATTCGGCATTATTTGAAGAATTTCCCAATTAATTTTTTTAATGATGCGATAAAGATAAAGCATCACGAACCAGAAAAACAAATCAATTTTGTTAATTAATCACAGCGAAATGTTAAAAAGTGACTACCACTGGAAGAGCAATGGTAAAAAATCTGATGCCAAAAGCCTACTTAATTGAAACCAGATAATAATTCTTTTTCCCTTTCTGAACCAAAATGTATTTTCCGTTTAAAAGATCTTTTTTCTCAATTGAATAATTCTCATCGATCTTTTGCTTGTTGATGGAAACGGCATTGTCTTTTAGCATCCGTCTCGCTTCGCCATTCGACTTGAAAGCACCTGCTTTGTCAGATAGAAAGTCCAATAAACCAATTCCTGCATCGAATTCTGCCGTTGATATTTCGGCTTGTGGCACACCCTTGAATACGCTTAATAACAGCCGTTCATCCATATTGCGAAGCATTTTTGTAGTGCCTTTTCCAAACAATATTTGTGAAGCTTCGATGGCGGCAGTATAATCTTTTTCAGAATGGACCCTGGCTGTAATGTCTTTAGCCAACACCTTTTGGAGCAATCTCAAATGAGGTGCTTCCTGATGTTCGGCCACTAAACCTTTAATTTCCTCTGCCGTGAACAGGGTGAAAATTTTGATGTACTTTTCAGCGTCCTCATCCGAAACATTCATCCAGAATTGGTAAAATTCATAAGGTGAGGTTCTTTCCGGATCGAGCCATACATTGCCGCTTTCTGTTTTGCCGAATTTTGTCCCGTCGGCTTTCGTTATCAAAGGGCAGGTCAGCGCAAAAGCCTCATTCTCATGCCCCAGTTTCCTTCTTATCAGCTCCGTACCTGTAGTAATATTTCCCCATTGGTCGGCGCCACCCATTTGCAGTTTGCAGTTTTCATGCTCATACAGGTAAAGAAAATCATAACCTTGAACGAGCTGGTACGAAAATTCGGTGAATGACATGCCTGCTGAGTTTTCGCCGGTGATTCTTTTTTTGACCGATTCCTTGGCCATCATATAATTTACGGTGATGTG
>JAUXBM010000104.1 GCA_030619415.1 Chlorobiota bacterium | reverse complement strand
GATATAGCTTTGTGCAATGGTGTGATTTTTGAGGATTAGCTTTTCAGAATTGTAATACAGCATATTCACTAAATCTGATTCAGCCTCAGAAAGAAAATTGGCTTTTGCATAATATTCTACACCATTTGTGTTCAATACCTGATCAAGCAAGTGCTGATGAATGGCTTGCGAATGACTGATCTCATTTACCGTAAAAATATCTGGCTTGCTATAGCCGATGATCTTTTTTAGGTATTCATCTTTATCATTGATATCATTGTTCGAAGCATCGCACCAATCGGAGGTCACTCCATAAAACAGGAGGTTATAGTGCATAACAGTTATCGTGTCCTGCGAATAGACCTGCCAGGATAATAAGGTGGCAACGGAAACGAAAAGAAATTTTTGCATTGTTTATTTTCTGGCCTCGATCAACAATTCCAACATATTAACACCAGCTTCGGAAATAACCGTTCCGGGCCCAAATATTGCGACTACGCCCGAATCGTAAAGGAACTGATAATCCTGATGGGGAATTACCCCACCAACAATAACCATAATGTCTTCACGACCCAGCCTGGTTAATTCTGCAATTACCTGTGGTACAAGCGTTTTGTGTCCGGCAGCAAGGCTTGATACGCCAAGAATATGTACATCATTTTCAACGGCTTGCCTGGCAGCTTCGGCAGGTGTTTGGAACAATGGCCCAATATCTACATCAAAACCCATGTCGGCATAACCGGTGGCAACCACTTTAGCACCACGGTCGTGGCCATCCTGTCCCATTTTGGCAATCATGATTCTTGGACGCCTGCCCTCCATTTCAGCAAACTCATCGGCCAGCTTATGGGCTTCAACAAACGCACTTTCCTGCCCGGCTTCTGCAGAATATACACCACTGATGGATCTGATTACGGCTTTGTATCGCGCGAATATTTTTTCGCAGGCAAATGATATTTCTCCTAAGCTGGCCCTTTTTTGTGCAGCATCAACTGCAAGAGTAAGGAGGTTACCCTCACTGGTTTCTGCGGCTTTGGTGATTGCTTCCAGTGCAATTTGTACTTCGGCTTCGTCGCGGTTAGCCCTAAGCCTGGCCAGGCGAATCAATTGTGCTTCGCGAACCGCCTGGTTATCCACATCAAGCGTATCAATCGGATCTTCTTTTTCAAGCTTGAATTTATTAACTCCCACGATGATGTCTTTGTGTGAATCAATGCGTGCTTGTTTTCGTGCCGCAGCTTCCTCAATCCGCATTTTTGGCAATCCTGTTTCGATGGCTTTTGACATGCCACCCATCTCTTCAATTTCCTGGATATGTGCCCAGGCTTTTTCGGCAATTTCCTGGGTCAGTTTTTCAACATAATATGAGCCTGCCCAGGGGTCAACAGATTTTGTGATTTCTGTTTCTTCCTGAAGATAAATCTGTGTATTCCTTGCTATTCTTGCTGAGAAGTCGGTTGGCAGAGCAATGGCTTCATCCAGTGCATTGGTATGCAATGACTGCGTATGACCCAATGCGGCTCCCATCGCCTCAACGCAGGTACGGGCTACATTGTTAAAAGGATCTTGTTCGGTAAGGCTCCAGCCAGATGTTTGGGTGTGGGTGCGTAAAGCCATCGATTTAGGGTTCTTTGGATTGAACTGCTTCACAATTTTTGCCCACAGCAATCGGGCAGCACGCAGCTTGGCGATCTCCATAAAATGATTCATTCCGAGTCCCCAGAAGAAAGACAAACGGGGTGCAAACTCATCAATGCCCAATCCTGATTTAAGACCCGTTCGAATGTAATCCAAGCCATCAGCCAGGGTGTAAGCCAATTCAATATCTGCAGTTGCACCTGCTTCCTGCATATGATAACCGGAAATGGAAATCGAATTGAACTTGGGCATATTCCGCGATGTATATTCGAAAATATCCGAGATAATACGCATGGACGGCTCGGGTGGATAAATGTATGTGTTCCGAACCATGAACTCTTTCAGAATGTCATTCTGGATGGTTCCTGATAATTCTTCCAGTTTGGCGCCTTGCTCAAGCGCAGTGACGATGTAAAAAGCCAGCACTGGCAGTACTGCCCCGTTCATGGTCATCGAAACCGAAATTTTGTTCAACGGAATTTCATCAAACAATATATTCATGTCCAGTACCGAGTCGATGGCAACTCCTGCTTTGCCTACATCGCCTTCAACACGTTCGTGGTCTGAATCGTATCCGCGATGCGTGGCCAGGTCAAAGGCAACGGAAAGCCCTTTTTGACCGGCAGCAAGGTTTCGGCGATAGAATGCGTTGGATTCCTCGGCAGTTGAAAATCCGGCGTATTGCCTTACAGTCCATGGGCGCATTACAAACATGGTTGAATAAGGTCCCCGGAGAAATGGCGCCAGGCCGGCGGCATAATTCAGGTGCTCCATGCCTTTCAGGTCGGCTTTGGTATAAACAGGTTTTACATCAATATTTTCTGGTGTTTTCCAATCAGCTTCAATATGATTTTCTTTCTCCCAGGCCTCTATATCCTGGTGGCATTTTGGACTGCGGTTGATGTCGATATTTTTGAAATTCGGTTTCATAGTTCCAGTTGTTATTTCTTATTTTTGTATCTGTAGCCGAGCGTTTTTCTCTTCATTATAAACTATTACATCTGCCATTTTTCTCTTTAAAGTCACAAACTGTGACCTTAAAATCACAACGGTTTGTTGATTCTTAATCTTCTTTGTTTTCAATCAATTGTCTCAGTTCTTGCTTACTTGGTAAAACGGTTTGATATTTACTCGCAAAAATTTGTTCATTGTTTTCAGTTAGGGTTATTTCCACGTGTAATTCGTCAGATAGTGTCTGACCTTTTTTATAAACAAGATAAAAACTGCGCATTTGTTTTTATTTGAATTATTACTCATCCCTTAGCTCCTTTTCAATTTCTTCAATACTTGGCAAGTTGCTCTTTATGTTCTCCGGAATTGTTTTAGTTATTTCGCTTTCCCAGTTCGATACCCCAATGGGATTTAGAAAACCTGTCAACGAGTATTCCACTACAAGTTTGTCTTTTGATTTTACCAACAATAAGCCAATAGTATTATTGTCACCAGGTTTGCAAAATACATCATTTACCACATTCAGATACATATTTAGTTTGCTAACGTAACCGGGATCGAATTTTCCTATTTTAAGCTCTACAACCACATAACTTTTTAATTTGATATGGTAAAATAATAAATCAAGATAATAATCATTATCACCTAATTCGAGATGGACCTGCCTGCCAACAAAAGCAAAACCCTGTCCGAGTTCGAGTAAAAATTTTTGGATATGATCTATTAAACTTTGTTCAAGTTCTCGTTCTAGTTTGTGCTTGTCGTTGCCTACAAAATCAAATATATAAGGATCTTTAAAAGACTGAACAGCCAAATCAGAATCAGAAGGAGGTAAAGCTTTATTAAAATTAGAAACTGATTTTCCTTCCCTTAAATGAAGTTGACTTTCAATTTGAAAAATCAACATATCTTTACCATAACCGTTTTCGATAGTTTTTTGGGCATACCATAATCTTAATTCAGGTTCTTTTAATTTATCGAGAAGTGTAATATTACTGCGCCATGGAATTTGTGCAACGGTGCGTTGCACTAATTCATAATCTTTCCACACATCGGCAAACTTTCTCATATATTTAAGGTTGCGGGGCGAAAACCCCAGGATATCAGCAAACTCTTCTTTTAAATCGTGCGACATTCTATCAATAACCTTTGTTCCCCAACCTTCTTTTTCCTGACGTTCTAAAATAGATTTACCAATTTGCCAATACATCAAAATCATAGATTTATTGGCAGATAAAACAGCCTTTAGACGTTCATGTTTTATTTTACTTTTTATTTCTCCAATAAAACCACGGTAACTGTCGGACATATCAGATAACTTTTCCGCTATCGGAAATACCACCTTGTTTTTTTCTTTACCCCTTTGTTTTCTATTTTCTTTACTCATATCCATCGCTACTAAATTCGTAACGTCCGAATAATTCCGGTATTTCTCTAACTGTTGTCATCTATTATTCTCGAGTATTCTATTCTTTTTAAGGTCACAGTTTGTGACCTTGAAATCACAACTAGTGTCAAGTCAAGTATATTAAGTCGCATTTCCAACATCACCCCTATCCCCTAAAGGGGCATACCTGTGCGTTTGCTCCCCTTTAGGGGAAAAAGGGGTGAGTGGCGGCAGTTGACATTTGACTTGACACTAGTGATATCAAGTTTTATCCTATTTTGAGCAATTGCTGGTATCTTTTTAATTCGGCAAGCACATTTGTCCTCACGTGAATGAAGTTGTCAAACCCTGCTGATTTCAGACCGTCGATCAAAGCTTTTGGATAACCTGCAAGCACCACAATTGAATCCTCTTTTAATGCATTATAAATGTTGATTGCATTGTCAACATATTCATCGTCGGAGCTGCAAATCACTACTACATCCGGTCTTGCCTTCTTTGCTGCAGCAATACCGGCTTCTGCAGACTGAAACCCTGGATTGTTGATAATTTCGAAGCCTGCGCAACCAAAAAAGTTAGCAGCAAACTGGGCACGTGCATTTCGCATGGCGAGGTTTCCAAAAGTAAACATCCAGACTGCAGGCCGCTTATTTTCCAGGGCGTATTGATCCGTTTTGAACCTTAGTTTTTCAAATTCCCGGGAACCACGGTATGGGTTGAATGTTTTGGCATCGGAATCAGTTGTTTTGTCAAAAATGGACTGATTTATTTTTTCAATGTGCTCTGTGATATTTGGATACTGGTTGGTTCCCAATAATGTTCTTTTCCTGTTTGCGATATCAGCATCTTTTTGTTGAGATTCTGCTTTTACTTTTTCCTGAATAAAGCCTTGCTCAAATGCTTTTTCGTATCCCCCCATTTCATCCACTTCGAGGAAGAGTTTCCAGCTTTCCTGGATGATTTGTTCAGTAAGTTCCTCGATGTAATACGAGCCGGCTGCCGGATCATTAACTTTATCAAAATACGATTCCCCTTTTAATAAAAGTTGCTGATTGCGGGCAATACGTTCTGAGAATTCGGTTGGGGATTCATACACTTTGTTGAATGGCAAAACGGTCATCGAATCCACACCACCAATCAAAGATGACATGGTTTCGGTGGTGGTTCTGAGCATATTTACATAAGGATCGTAAGTGGTTTTGTTCCATTCTGAATTTGAACAATGAATGAACATTGCTGCGTTATCGGCGTCATTCAACCCATAAGCATTTACGATGTTTGCCCACAAATACCTGGCTGCCCTGAATTTGGCAATCTCCATAAAATAATTTGAACCAACGGCAAAATTAAACCTGAGTTTTGTCGCAATTTCATCAATGTCAAATCCATTATTTGTAAGGTGGTTGAGGTATTCAACAGCTTTGGCTAGTGCAAAAGCAAGCTGGGTAACTATGCCTGAACCGGAGTTGTGATAGACAGCCGCATCAATAGTAAGTACGTGGAAATTTTTGAGATGGGATGAGCGCCTAAACAAATCTTCAAGTAATGCGAAATCACTTTCTTTGGTGTGGTAATATTTTCCGTACCTGTTGTAATGATCGATTGGATCGAACTCAACCGAACCCCTGACTTTGTCAAGTTCACGGTTGTATTTTTTAGCAAGTATTTCGATGATCTCAAGAATTTCGGCCGGGTAATGCGAATTAAAATTGAGCTCCATGAAATCGACCCTGATGTTCTGCAACAATTTTTCAATATCTTCGACACCAGGCTTGTAGTTGGCTTTGAAATTGAAACCAAAAGAGTCAATACCCTTCATCCTGATATCGAGTACTTTTGCATTGGCTGCCACAATATCTTCAACCTCAATTTCTTGTCGAACCAGCCATTTATTGCCTTTTACATTTTTGCCTCTTAGAAAAGGAAAATCGCCAGGGCAAACATCAAGGTTTGTGCGTTTTTCAAAATCATCCGCAGTATAAAATGGCTGTACATTGAAACCTTCGCCAGTCTTCCAAACCAGTTTCTTATCAAAATCAGCCCCTTTCAGGTCTTCGATTACTTTGTCTTTCCAATCTTTAATAGATACAGGGGAAAATTCCTGGAAAAGTTTTTCTCTCTCCATCGTTTTTCTTTTTAAGGTATGACTGAGTACAAACACAGTGAATATTAAGCATTTCACTTCAAGCTCAGTCTTGAAATTTTCAGGTGGCAAAAGTAGTACAAAAATGGAGGTGGTTATATTCTCCAAACTTATTTGTTAATAATTTAACAAGTAACCTGGATGATTCTTTCTTTTTTATCTTTAATTAGCGTTTAAGTTAATAACGATAATGCTATTGAAATGAAATATTGTTCAATTCTACTTTTCTTTTTTCTTTTTTCTGTGGTTGGTCTGGGCCAGAAAATGGATTTTTTACCTAAACAGAACTTATGGTGCACACAGACATTAGATCCCCTGGCATCGCAGGCATACGGACAGATAGTGGCCGTTTGGGAAGATGGAAAATCTACTGATTATGCGGTGACCGGTTTTGCTTTTGGTTTCCAAAAATCTTTTTTTGCCTGGACCTTTTCTGAGAATAAGGCATTTGATATTGGTGT
>JAUXBM010000092.1 GCA_030619415.1 Chlorobiota bacterium | reverse complement strand
TCTGCCCCCAAGCATGTTCAGCAGTTTAATGCAGAAGGACATTTGCGTTGGGATTCGCTGGGTGAGTTTCTTGCATTGACAGTATCTTTGGAGCACTTGGCAAATGCATTCGGCAACAAACGTGCAGGGATTCTATCAACAACGCTGGACAAAGCTGTTGCCAGACACCTTGATAATAAAAGAGGTCCTTCGCGCAAAGCCGGTGAAATAGACAACCGGGGAAGCCACATGTTTCTTGCACAATACTGGGCAGAACAATTGGCAGAGCAAAATGAGAATGCTGAATTGAAAGCCAAATTTTCAGGTGTTGCCGGGCAATTGAAAAAGAATGAATCAAAAATTCTTGAAGAAATTGCTGCTGCCGAAGGCAAAGCCACCGACATTGGCGGTTACTTTATGCCAAACGACGAATTGGCAATTAAAGCTATGCGCCCCAGTGCTACGATGAATGCAATTATTGATGGGATTTAAACACAGTTAGACCCCCGCCGGGTTGGAAAAAACCCGTCGGGTCGAGCCAACACTAGCGCGCAAATGTTTTACTCGCCAGTGGTGAGGTCACAAAAAAAGCCGCCTGTCAATTGACGGGTGGCTTTATTATTAAACTGAATTCTTTGAATTAATCCTCCTTCGAATAATCCATTGCCGCCTGGCGTTTATAGAAATTGTATCGCCATTTGGCATTTTTCAATCCAAGTGCCTGTAATTCCTTTGCCTTTCTGGGGAAGGTTTTTTTCAACGAGAGGAAACGTACTTCATTGTCACGAAACTGTTCAAATTTTGCCCAGTCCGGTTCTTTAGAATCCAGTTGGAAAGGATTTTTACCCTCTTTTTCCAGCAGTGGATTATACCGGTACATCGTCCAGTAGCCACCTTCAACAGCCAATTTCTCCTCTGCCTGCGATTTGGCCATTGACGTACGGATACCATGCGCAATACAAGGTGAATACGCAATAATCAATGAAGGGCCTGGAAAAGCTTCAGCTTCTTTCAGCGCTTTAAAATACTGATTTTGGTTGGCTCCCATGGCAACCTGTGCCACGTAAACATAACCGTAAGTCATCATAATGGCACCGAGGTCTTTCTTGCCAACAACCTTACCTGCCGTAGCAAACTTAGCCACCTGACCTGTCGTACTTGCCTTTGAGGCCTGTCCGCCGGTATTGGAATAAACTTCGGTATCCATTACCAATACATTCACATCTTCACCGGAGGCCAAAACGTGATCCAGTCCGCCAAAACCAATATCATAAGCCCAACCATCACCACCGAAAATCCATTGCGATTTTTTGATAAAATACTGTTCCAGGTTCATCAACTTTTTGGCTTCTTCGTCTTTTGCATCTTTCAGTACTGCTGAAACTGCAGCCGATGCAATTTTGGATTCTTCACCATTTTCCCTTGCAGCTATCCATGCTTCGAAAGCCTCTTTACGTTCTTTGCTGGTGCCATTCTTTATGGCTTCGAGCATAAAACGCTGGATACGATCGCGCATTTTCTGAACGCCCATTGCCATACCAAAACCATATTCGGCATTGTCCTCAAACAAGGAGTTAGCCCATGCCGGACCTTTGCCTTCCGCATTGGTAGTATAAGGTGTAGCTGGTGCCGATCCTCCGTAGATTGACGAGCAACCCGTTGCATTGGAAATCATCATTCTGTCGCCAAACAACTGGGTGATTAACTGAATATATGGTGTTTCACCGCAACCTGCACATGCACCTGAGAACTCAAACAAACTTTGACCAAACTGGCTGTTTTTTACCGAAGAGAATTTATCGACAGCTTTGTCTTTTACCGTAATATTTTTGATCAGGTGGTCCCATCTCGGCACTTCTTCCATCTGTCCGTCAAGCGGCTTCATGATCAGTGATTTTTCTTTGGAAGGACAAACATCGGCACAACTGCCACAACCTGTACAATCGAGCACACTTACCTGGATACGGTATTTATGTGGAGCCAGTTTCCCTTTGGTGTCAAGCAAGACCATTCCTTCGGGAACATTTTTCGCTTCTTTTTCGTCAAGCAGGAACGGCCTGATGGCAGCATGAGGACAAACGTAAGCACATTGGTTACACTGGATGCAGTTGTCAGCTTGCCACTCGGGTACTGTCACCGCAATTCCACGTTTTTCGTAGGCAGCAGTTCCTTGAGGGAAAGTACCGTCTTCACGTCCGAAGAACGCACTCACCGGTAAATCATCACCTTTAAGCGCTTCCATCGGCTTGACGACATTGCGTACAAATTCAGGGAAATCAGCATTGTCATTGACAGGTTGTTCGTCACCCAATTTTGCCCATGCTGCCGGCACCTTAATCTCGATAACATCGCCACCCTGGTCAACAGCAGCATAATTCATGTTTACAATTTCTTCACCTTTATTTCCATAAGTCTTGTGGATGAAGGTTTTCATGTGCTCCTCCGCATCGGTATAAGGAATTACTCCCGAAACTTTAAAGAATGCCGCCTGCATGATGGTATTGGTACGATTTCCCAACCCAATATCAGCAGCAATCTTGGTTGCATTAATAATATAAAATTTGATGTCGTTTTCAGCCATGTATTTCTTCATGTAATCCGGCAAACGACGTTCGGTCTCTTCTTCATCCCAAATACTGTTCAACAGGAAGGTTCCCCCTTTTTTCAAGCCTTTCAGCATGTCATATTTTGTCAGGTAAGAAGGTACGTGACAGGCAACAAAGTCAGGTGTTCCAACTAAATATGTTGAACGGATTGGCGTATCCCCAAAACGCAGGTGCGAAATGGTTATTCCACCGGATTTCTTGGAATCGTATGAAAAATAAGCCTGTACATATTTGTCGGTGGCTTCCCCGATAATTTTGATGGAGTTTTTATTGGCACCTACAGTTCCGTCAGCACCTAAACCATAAAACTTGGCTTCATGCGTACCTTTGTCGCTGATGCTTATTTCAGGAAGGAGTGGCAGTGATTTGAACGTCACATCGTCAACAATACCAACAGTAAACTGATTCTTGGGTTCTTTCTGTGCCAGGTTTTCAAAAACCGAAATTATCTGTGCGGGAGTGGTGTCTTTAGAACTCAATCCGTAGCGACCACCAACAATAAGCGGGGCGTTTTCTGTACCATAAAAAATATCCTTAATGTCCAGATACATAGGCTCGCCATTGGCGCCCAATTCTTTGGTGCGGTCAAGAACAGCAATGCGTTTTACTGATTTGGGAACAACTTTCAAAAAGTATTTTTTAGAGAATGGGCGATAAAGATGTACAACAACCAACCCCAGTTTCTCACCTTTATTATTCAAATAATCGATGGTCTCGCGAATGGTCTCTGTTACCGATCCCATAGCCACAACAATATTTTCGGCTTTCGGGTCACCGTAATAAGTAAAAGGATGGTACTCACGACCGGTGAGTTTGGTGATCTCCTGCATATACTCCTCAACCAGGTCAGGGATCGGATCATAGAAACGGTTAATTGCTTCGCGCGACTGGAAATAAATATCCGGGTTCTGTGCCGTTCCGCGGGTTACAGGATGCTCAGGATTCAAGGCATTATCACGAAACTTCTGTACATCATCCCAGGGGAAAAGATGCTCCAGGTCTTCATGCTCAAAATACTCTACTTTCTGGATTTCGTGTGAAGTACGGAAACCATCGAACATGTGCAGGAAGGGTATCCTGCTTTTAATGGCTGCAAGGTGGGCAATAGGTGCAATGTCCATTTCTTCCTGGATACTGCCGGTGGCCAAAATAGCAAAGCCGGTTTGCCTGACACTCATTACATCGCTGTGGTCACCAAAAATGGACAGTGCCTGGGCGGCCAGGCTACGGGCACTGACATGAAAAACTGCCGGGAGCAATTCGCCCGACATTTTGTACATATTGGGAATCATCAACAGCAGGCCCTGCGAGGCAGTGAAAGTACTTGCTAAAGCACCCGATTGCAATGAACCGTGTAGCGCACCGGAGGCACCGCCTTCCGACTGCATCTCGGTTACCTTTACTGTTTCACCAAAAATATTTTTTCTCCCATAAGCAGCCCACTCATCAACGTATTCTGCCATTGTAGAGGAAGGAGTGATGGGATAAATAGCAGCTACTTCGCTGAACATATATGCAACATGTGCGGCAGCATAGTTACCGTCACAAGTAATGAATCTTTTCTTTTTTTCCATCCTGTTATAATGTTTTAATTAAGTCCTTGTTTTATTGCTAACAATGGAAGACCGGGTCAATTTTTTACCTCATTTCAGCCCTCATTTTTTGCTTCGCAAAAGTAAATAATTAAGGTATATTTTTGGCATTTCAGAACCTCCCGGAGGCAATTTAAAATGATTACAGATTGCGGGCCCCGGATATATCGAATTAATTTTGTTTTATTTTTACGCCTCGCATAATCAGTATTATAATCTAAAAGAAAGTACCATGAACCTTTCGACAAAATATCTTGGTTTAGAGTTAAAAAACCCAATTATTGTTGGTGCCAGCAACCTGGTTACCGATGTTAAAATGCTTAAAAAACTTGAAGCTGCCGGAGCGGCAGCAATCGTATATAAATCATTATTTGAGGAACAAATTCAGCTTGAAAATCTTGAACTGGATCAGGATATGACTGACTATAATGATAGAAATGCTGAGATGACTTCACTCTATCAAAGCGATCTTTATCAATCAGGTCCGGCAGAATTCCTCATGAATTTTGAAGAAGCCAGGGAAGCATTAAAAATACCGTTGATTGGAAGTTTGAACTGTGTGAATTATGATGTGTGGACCGAATATGCCCAAAAGCTGGAAGAAGCAGGTGCTGATGCGCTTGAATTGAACTTTTACAACAACCCAAAAGATTTTGAAATTGATGGCCGCTCAATTCTCAATGAAGAGCTCGACATCATCGAGGCGGTGAAAAAAGTGATTAAAATCCCTGTGAGTGTAAAACTCAGTCCATTTTATACCAACCCACTTTATGTTTTTAAGGAAATGGATATGAGGAAGGCAGATGGATTTGTGTTGTTTAATCGTCTGTTCCAACCTGACATCAATATTGATAGCGAATCCATGCATTTTCCATACAATTTAAGTATGGAACACGACAGCAGGCTACCATTGAGATATACCGGTTTATTGTACGACAACATCAAGGCAGATATCTGCACCAGCCGTGGTGTATTTACCGGAGGTGATGTAATTAAAATGGTTCTGGCCGGAGCCGGTTGTGTTCAGGTAGTAAGTACAGTTTACAAGCATGGACCTCAGCAAATCACTAAAATGCTGGAAGACATCGAAATCTGGATGGCAAACAAGATGTACGAAAAACTCGATGATTTCAGAGGAAACCTTTCAAAGAAAAATATTGACGATCCGTTTGCTTACCGCAGGGCACAGTACGTGGATATTCTGATGAAATCGGGAGAGATATTCAAGAAATACCCGATGAAGTAGATTCCATCTAAAGAATCAAACCACCATTCTAAGATCAGGATGGTGGTTTTTTATTGCCTGGCTTTCTGAACCGGCAGGGAGCCTTTTGACAGATAGATTTTAAGGAACTTTAAGAAATTGAATAATAAAATTAGCAAAGCTACAAACATCTTCGTTTTAAACTGATAATAAGTTGTTTAACATTTGCCGATTAATTAATTGTCTATTTTTGATATGAACAATTGAAGTGTTTATATACTTTTCAGCGATAAGCTTTGACAATCAAAAGAAAGTTTTGTCGTTTCTTAGGATATTGTTTTCAGTTTTGCACTCAATTGTTGAAGTTTCATGATCAATGAAATGTAAGATACTCTTCGTCTTTTTAATCCTCTTTTCAGGATTACTCGTAACCGCTCAAAGCAACTTTTCGATGAGCGGATTTGTGCGTGATGCCTCAACCGGGGAGGAAATGATAGGAGCCACTATTTATGTGGAGGAGTTAAAAGATGGAACTGCAACAAATGCTTATGGGTTTTACTCACTTACGATTCCTGCCGGAAGTTACACTATTAAATTCAGCTATATTGGCTACCAGACAGAACTCATCAGCGTTGAACTTAATAAAGACCTTCAGTACGACCTGGAACTAACCAGTGGTGAAGAACTGGACGAAGTCGTCATCAGAGGAGTAGCAGATGATGCCAATATTCGTTCAGCCGATATGGGAATTGTAAAACTCGATGTAAAAGACATTCAATCAATTCCGGTTTTGTTTGGTGAACAGGATATTTTAAAAACACTTCAACTGATGCCCGGTGTAAGTACCGGTGGTGAAGGCCGGGGTGGTTATTATGTGCGAGGAGGCAACACCGATCAAAACCTGATCTTGCTTGATGAGGCTCCTGTTTACAATGCCTCACACCTGTTGGGATTCTTTTCTGTATTCAACTCGGATGCCTTGAAGGAAATGACGATGTACAAAGCCGGAATTCCTGCACGCTACGGAGGCCGATTATCTTCAGTTCTTGATGTGAGGATGAACAATGGGAACATGAAGAAATTTTCATTCTCGGGTGGACTGGGATTAATTTCTTCCCGTCTAACTGTTGAAGGCCCCATCGTTAAAGACAAAGGTTCGTTTATCGTTTCTGGGCGACGTACATACGCCGACATGGTTTATAGTTTATTTGAACCGGATTTCAGGGGAAGCAACCTGTATTTTTACGATCTGAATGCCAAAGCCAATTACAAGATAGGCAATAAAGACCGGATTTATGTTTCGACTTACTTTGGCAGGGATAAATTTGGTGTAAGTACTTTTGGTTTTGATTGGGGAAATGCAACGGCAACAGTTAGATGGAGCCATGTTTTTAACGACAGGCTGTTTTCGAATACTTCACTTATCTACTCGAACTACGATTATAAATTAAAAGTTGAAGCCGGTTCAATCGAATTTCAGCTTAAATCGGGTATTGAAGATATAAATCTCAAACAGGATTATGCTTTTTATATCAATTCGCGCAATACGCTCCATTTTGGTTTCAATGTAATCTACCACACTTTCCAACCGGGAGAAAGAACATCCAGCAACAACCCAGGTTTCGACCTTATCCTTGAAAAACAAAATGCCTTTGAGAATGCTGTTTACATTTCTAATAAACAGAAAGTCGGCACACGAATTATGCTCGAATATGGATTGAGAGGATCTATGTTT
>JAUXBM010000170.1 GCA_030619415.1 Chlorobiota bacterium | reverse complement strand
TTGAGCGATGACATATTGACGGAGGACATATCAAGGTTTGAACCGGAACCTATATTGGCACCAAGCATATCCGCTTCTTCACTGATCTGGATGGCATTTCTGGTTTTGGTTCCTTCATCGAGCATTTTCATTGTGAGGCTGGCAGTTCCCGGAACAGCAAACTGGTCCGCTGCATAACCTGCATCCAATTGAAGACTGAAATTCACGAGCGGAACGTCGGTACGTTGTGCGAGCAATATTTTCATTCCGTTCGAAAGTGTTTTTTCCTGGATGGCGGGAAAACGAACAGCGGCTGCCGTTCCCATTTCTGGTAATCCTTTGCTCCGGTCAATATTTGATTCAACAACGCTGTATTCAGGGAATGGATTTATTTCCAGATAGAATTTTCCATCTGATAGCCAATCTGAAGCGGCAGTTTGAACGGAAGCAACAGTGGCATCTTTCATTCCCGTCAAACGGGTTTTATAATATTCCGGATCACCCATATAAATCATGTTTTGAGCCAGGATATCTGATTTGCCACCAAAACCGCCTATGCGTTCAATGCCTCTGACAAATCCCGCAAAGGCACTGGTTTTCGCACGATTCAATTCATCTTGAGAAGGCCCATCCTTGATCAGTTTTGCTAATTCTTCATTGATGGCTTTTTCAACCACTTGATTTTCAACGCCCGGTTTTACATCAGCCTGGATAACAAAAAGTCCGGAGAGTTCATTTTCCCAATTAAATGCACTCACGCTTGAAGCAATCTGTTCATCATATACCAGTCTTTTATAAAGGCGCGATGATTTTCCTTCTGTCAGGACGGCTGCAACAAGGTCAAGATTAAAGGCATCTGGGTTACCCCATTCAGGAACATTCCACATCATCGATATTTGTGTTTGAGGTACACGGTCTTGCTGTACAACCCGTGATTCGCCAGTGCGTTTTGCAATCCAGCTTTTTGGGTGAGTAACAGGTGGGCCGGAAGGAATATCACCAAAATATTCAACTACTTTAGCATAAACATCTTTGGTGTTCACATCACCTGCAATAACCAGTACGGCATTGGCTGCACCATAATAATTGGTAAACCATTCTTTTACATCATCCAGTGATGCAGCATTTAAATCTTCCATCTCACCGATAACAGTATGATAGTATGGATGTGCTGCTGGGAAACAGTTCTTGGTCATGATATTTTCCCATTGTCCGTAAGGCTCGTTCTCGCCTTGTCTTTTTTCATTTTGAACAACGCCTCTTTGCTCATCAAGACGCTCCTGTGAAATAGCACCTGCAAAATGGCCCATTCTGTCAGATTCCATGAACAAAACGACATCAAATGCAGAAACCGGAACATTTTCAAAGTAATTGGTGCGGTCGTAATTTGTGGTACCGTTCACGTCTGTTGCACCGATGCTTTCAATGGCCTGGAAATAATCGGTATCAAAGTTCTCACTACCGTTAAACATTAAATGTTCGAATAAATGGGCAAAACCCGTTTTGCCTTTCTTTTCATTCTTCGATCCAACATGGTACCATACGTTAACGGCCACGATGGGTGCTTTATGGTCTTCATGAACGATCAGGGTCAGACCATTGTCAAGGATAAACATTTCATACCCGATGTTGACATCATCGAGGTTAAAGTCAAAGCTATCTTGTGCCTTTGTCGTAAATGTGGCAAGGAAAGCGACAATTAAAAAGAAAATTTTAAATAACTTCATGGTTGCTGTAATTAATTTATTAAATGAAATTTTCTGTTGAATTCAATAAGTAATACTTGTAAATAATTCTAAATTGGAAGCGATTTTTTTGGCGGTTAAAAGTAGGTATAATTATTGTTCGAAAAAGAAAACCCAAACAGGCTTTAAACCTGTGATTTAATCTTAGAAGCTGTCTAAAATTCATCCATCAGTTTTATTATGTGTCTTTTTCGCCATCTCATTGTTATTTTTTCGACCCGTCCGTACGGATGCGTCTCAAAAATGCCTCGATCTGACAAAAAATACATTATAATAAATTCTAAAAACGAAATTTAGACAGCTTCTTAGGCAAACATCTCAAATACAATATAAACTGTATGTTCCAGCTTTGGCCAGTCAAATGCTTAGTGCTGTACCACCATTTTTTTTACAAATGATCTGCCTTCCGCTTTCAATGCGTAAAAATATACGCCCGTTTCCAAATCAGCTGTCTCAACACTTGCTCTTTGTGAACCTGCGGTTTGCTGACCTTCCCATATTGTTTTTACTCTTTGTCCTGTCAGATCAAAAAGTTCAAGTGTCGTCATTCCATTCTGGGCTAAGTTGTACAGAATCGTAGTTTGAGTAGAGGCTGGGTTGGGCATATTCAGCAACAATTCCGTTTCGCTGCTCATGCTGCCTTTGGGAGTAGATAAAATCAGTGTGCCCGATTTGAGGACGATCTCATTCGGGAGATCAAACGCCAGAAAGAGCGGTTCCTTCTCAAAATCAAAAACAAATTCTTCTTCATTTTCCATATTCCTGAAACGTATGCTCGTATCCGAAAAATCATTAAAAGCTACGTAAATGTTCAGTTCCATCGGGAAAAATGAATCATTCTGGATCTGTGTAGCAAGGAAGTTTACCTCCCAAACCTCGTCTGATATCTTCTCAAAATAATACTCATTTCTATATATCGGATGATTGGCCTGTTCGAGCCACGGATAAAAATACCATCCCATATTCTCGCCGACAACTTCACTCATTTTATCCACGAAATCTTCTGTGACGACCGTTTTATGTTTGAAGTTCTCCTCATCGTTGGCATATTCGTAAATGGCTTCAAAAAACAATTCGTCGCCAACGATATACCTGAACTGGTGAATCACACAACAGGCTTTGGCGTATGTGATTGCTCCGTTAAATAAGATATTTTTTGGTGGTGTTTCATCTGCCCATTCCGGGTTATAAATCGGCCAACCAGGATTTCCATTTTTGTAAGCAGATGCATTTGCATTGATACGGTTTTTATAACCGGTGTACCCTCCGGAGGATTCAATCCAGTATGCTTCTGACCATGTGGCAAAACCTTCATTCAGCCAGAGGTCGGCCCAGGTGCCTGGACTGATCATATCACCAAACCATTGGTGTGCAAATTCGTGTGCAACCAGGCTTTCGTGCCAACAACCCGGACATAAACTGGTTAACGTTTGGTTTTCCATCCCTCCCCAAACAAATTCGTTATTGAGTGTAGCAAAACCATTCTTTTCAAAAGGATACTCACCATATCCGGTCGAAAACCAATCACACATATCGTTTGCCAATTCGGCTTTCTCAACAATTAATTCCGGATCTTCATTGTTGAAATAGTATCTGAAAGGGATCATTTCCTGGTCGGACGGGCGTTCCCAGTAATGTATGTAAATGTTGTAATTCTTCCTGGCTGTAAGTACCATAATGTAAGTGGCGATGGGGTTGTCGCTTTTCCAGTGATAATAAAGAGAATCACCCACAAAAGTAGAATCAATTAAAGCGCCATTTGAGCCAAGCCTGACCGATGCTGGAACGAGGGCAGTTACCTCAAGTGCCGCTTTATCGTATGGTTTGTCCCAGCACGGGAACCACCGTCGCGCTCCTTCGGGTTCGCAATCAGTAAATACAAAGCCACCTCCTGCAAAAAATGCACCATCGTCAACATCCAGGTGTTGGTAGTCAATACTAACTTCAACAATGTCGCCAGGATTATAAGTCTGATCGAGCATGATATCAACAATGTTATTGCTGTGCGTAAATGAAGTGGCCGCCAAACCAACACTGTTGATTTGAATTGAAGTGCTGAAAGCATCAAGTTGGATAGCATTAAGCGTCGAATCAACTTCAAATTTCACAATTAAATTATTTGTGAAGTCGTGTGGATAGGGTGCATCGAAATTATCAAACAAATCGATATTCATTGCGTATTGCAATACATCAAACGAATGTTGTGGGGAATTGGGTCCCAGAAGAGGGTAGTTGCGATCGGAAGCCTTGTGCATTTTCTTTTGTGAACAATACCAGGCTCCACTTTCTTCAAAATTTTCCTGGCCAAAAGCAGCGGTCAGCGACATGCAATTAATGGCCAGAATGGTTGCGATGAAAAGTATAAAATGTTTCATTCTTTAATTTAAAAAAGTAGCCTATAAAATTAAGAAAATAAAGGCCTTGGTTTTCTTGCGCGAAGAGAAAATAATACCAAATGTTATTTGACCCAATAAATAATTGGAGTGCCATTAATTCAACCTTGATTTGAAATCAACTATATGGATTGGAAATCCATCCTGAAAGGATAGTATGATTTTAGCCCTGTAATTTATTTCCGGGCTGTTCACGGCGGGTAATTCACTCAATGAGTTTGCTGTCAATAAATTGCAGCGCCTGGCCAATTGAAGAATCCCCTGGATTTAATTGTTTTATTGAAAGTGCTATGGGTTTTGCTTCTTTGAAATTTTCTTGCTTCAGGTAAAACTGCATTAAAGCGATAAGGAAATTAACATTTCCAGGCTCCAG
>JAUXBM010000179.1 GCA_030619415.1 Chlorobiota bacterium | reverse complement strand
CACATGGACGCTTTAAATTTTAACCGAGATAAGATTTTAAAATCTTACTTCGCGAAGTATGCTTCAATCGTCTGATCGCTTTTTCTTTGATTTGGCGAACACGTTCGCGTGTTAAATCAAATTTCTCACCAATCTCTTCCAAAGTCATTGGGTGTTGTGCGTTCAATCCGAAATACAATTTCACAACATCCGCCTCACGTTGAGTAAGTGTAGAAATGGCACGATCAATTTCTTTTCTTAACGATTCATATAATAAACCGGTTTCGGGAGTAATGGCCTCGTCACTCTTCAGCACGTCGTACATGGTATTGTCTTCGTCCTGGATCAATGGAGCATCCATCGACACATGGCGACCCGCATTTCGCATCGACTCTTTAACCTCATTTTCGGTCATGTCGAGTTCGCCGGCGATTTCCTTCACATTTGGCTCTCTCTCAAATCCCTGCTCAAGTCGGGCAGATGCTTTGTTGATTTTATTGATCGATCCAATTTTGTTCAGCGGCAGACGAACAATACGTGATTGCTCGGCCAGGGCCTGAAGGATTGACTGCCTGATCCACCATACGGCATAAGAGATGAATTTAAAACCACGGGTTTCATCAAAACGTTGTGCCGCTTTAATTAACCCGAGATTTCCTTCATTGATAAGGTCAGGAAGCGTAAGTCCCTGGTTCTGGTATTGTTTTGAAACAGATACTACAAATCGAAGATTGGCTTTTGTCAATTTTTCCAAAGCCAACCGATCGCCCTGCTTTATCCTTCTGGCAAGTTCAACTTCCTCCTCGGCAGTGATCAAGTCCACTTTACCAATTTCCTGCAAATACTTATCTAACGATGCTGTTTCGCGGTTGGTAACCTGTTTGGTGATCTTTAATTGCCTCATGCTCTTCTATCCTTATTTATATGGTTCAACTTCTACGTTAATATTGCCTCAAATGTTTCCTTTCTTAACCAGTTGACAAACAATTATCTGTTTTGGTTGTCATCTCTTCTTTGTGGCCGTTCGAGGAGTACTTTTCTTGAAAGCTTCAGTTTGCCTGAACGGCTGTCGATGCCAATCAGTTTCACTTTGATCTTATCACCTTCGCGCAGAACATCTTCCACTTTTTCAATGCGTTTGTGGTCTATTTCTGAAATGTGTAACAACCCGTCTTTTCCGGGAAGTATCTCAACAAATGCTCCAAAAGGAACGATGCTTTTCACTTTACCGAGGTAAGTCTCGTTCAGTTCAGGCATGGCCGTAATTCCACGGATCCAGGCTTTCGCTTTTTCGATGGATTCTTTATCATTCGACATAATGTCGATAACACCATAGTTGCCTTCTTCTTCGATGATAATAGTAGCCCCGGTTTCTTTCTGAATTTCCTGGATTACTTTTCCACCGGGTCCGATAACTGCACCGATAAATTCTTTGTCGATCATTAATTTCTCAACCCTTGGCACATGATCTTTGTAATCAGCCCTTGGTTCACTAATGGTTTTCGCCATTTCACCAAGTATATGAAGTCTGCCCTGGCGAGCCTGTTCAAGCGCTTCTTCGAGTACTTTGTAAGAAAGACCATCCACTTTTATGTCCATCTGGCAAGCAGTAATTCCATCAACAGTCCCGGTTACTTTGAAGTCCATATCACCCAGGTGATCTTCATCGCCCAGAATGTCGGAAAGTACAGCGTATTTGTCGCCTCCTTTGTTGGTGATCAGTCCCATTGCAATTCCTGCAACCGGTTTCTTGATCTGAACTCCTGCATCCATCAAAGCGAGTGTGCCACCGCAAACCGATGCCATTGATGATGAACCATTCGACTCGAGAATATCAGATACCACGCGGATAGTATAGGGATTGGCTTCTCCTTCCGGAATAACCTGTTTCAGCGCTCTTTCAGCAAGATTACCATGCCCAACTTCACGTCGGCCAAGACCCATGAATTTTTTCGTTTCACCTGTTGAAAACGGCGGGAAGTTGTAATGCAGCATAAAATTGTTCTTGCCTTCAACCAGGGCACCGTCGATGCTTTGTCCGTCAAGCTTGCTGCCAAGTGTAATTGTTACAAGCGACTGTGTTTCTCCGCGGGTAAAAATAGCAGAGCCATGTGCCGAAGGCAGGTAATCAACTTCTGTCCAGATTGGGCGAATCTCGTCCATCTTTCTACCATCAAGTCTTACACGCTCATCGAGAACTGCATTGCGAACGGCTTCTTTTTCCACATCGTGGAAGTAACGTTTAACGAGGTTTTCTTTCTCGTCGCGTTCCTCTTCAGGAAGGCTTTCCATAAATTCATCCCGAACTGCGTGGAAAGAATCCATGCGCCAATGTTTATCAGGGTTTCCCTGCATGGCGATGTCGTAACATTTCTGGTAAGTAGCTTCTGTTACAGCTACTCTTAAATCTTCGTCGTGGGTTTCGTGTGAATACTCGCGTTTTGGATTTGCTTTTTCAACCATCGCCGCAAGGTCAAGCTGCGCCTGGCATTGTACTTTAATGGCATCGTGTGCGATCTTCAGTGCTTCGAGCATGGTTTCTTCCGAAACTTCACTCATTTCACCTTCAACCATATTGATGTTATCCATCGATGCTGCAACCATCAGGTCGACATCAGCTTTTTCGAGGTCAGATAAATTTGGGTTGACAACATATTTGCCATCAATTCTGGCTACCCTTGCTTCTGAGATAGGCCCGTTGAAGGGGATATCTGAAACTGCCAGTGCAGATGAAGCAGCGAGCGCTGCCAATGCATCGGGCATCACGTCTTTCTCTCCCGAAATCAGTGTAATCAATACTTGTGTTTCAGCATGATAATCATCGGGGAACAATGGCCTGAGTGCACGGTCAACGAGGCGTGATATTAATATTTCGTGTTCGGAAGGACGTCCTTCGCGTTTGAAGAAACCGCCCGGGAATTTTCCTGTTGCGGCATATTTTTCTTTGTAATCTACGGAAAGAGGCATGAAATCTACATCTTCCCTGGCGTCTTTGGCCGACACCACGGTGGCGAGCAACATGGTGTTGCCCATTTTTACGACTACGGAACCGTCAGCCTGTTTGGCTAATTTGCCGGTTTCGATAGTAATTGACCTTTCATTGTCAAGGTCGAAAGTCTTTGTAATTGCTTTAATTGACATATTTTGTTTAATAGAATATAAATTGTGTTTGAAATAAACACAAAAAAAGGCAATCGCGTGGGGTTGCCTTTTTTTGTAAATCTGTTTACCTGGCTATTTTCTCAGTCCAAGTTCTTTAATAATGGCACGATACCTTTCGATGTCTTTTTCTTTCAGGTAGTCCAGTAATTTTCTTCTTTTACCGACAAGTCTGATCAATGACCTTTGTGTAAAAACGTCTTTTTTGTTTTTCTTCAGGTGATCGGTAAGGTGTTTGATACGGTGCGTGAACAGTGCGATCTGACCTTCAGCCGACCCGGTATCTGTTTCAGTATTCCCGTACTTCTCAAAAATTTCTCTTTTCTTTTCAGCAGTTAAATACATACTTTATGTTTTTTCTCCTTCTTATTTCGGGCGGCAAAAATACAAATTTATTTAATAACTGCGATTTCTGATTTATTTTTTTTGTGGTGAAAATCAAATTTGTTTAGGATTTTGAATTTCGGGTTGCGGGTTACGGGGTGTAAGTTACGAACCCCGCTTCAAGCGTCCACGCTTGAAGTACCTTAAAACATAAGGGAAATCCTTACTGAAGTCGGCATTTTGAAGAAAGTGCTACCTAAATGCAATTTAGTTGGTTTTTGGGCTTCATTTTGTTGGCTGCAAGCGTGGACGCTTGAAGCAGAGGGGGTTAGTAAACCTCCCTCTTCCTTTTAATCATCAAAAATAAATTCGATCCAGAATAGATCAGCAAAGTAAAGCCTGCCACATACAAAACCGAACTTTTATATGCCGCATCATAATTCATGACAACAAATCCTAAAACCATCAGTATAATTCCGACCAATGCGTACGACCAGAGATAATCCTTGTTGTTTTCTTCCATCAAACCACTGGTTAAATAAAGCATGCCCATGATCAGTATCCAGAAAGAAAATACGATGAGTAAAAAGTTCTCATTGCTTTCAGGATAGGTGAATAAAACCAGTCCGGAAAAACCATCAGCTATCATTTCCATCACAACTTTTGGATTGATGTTTTCATCAAAATGCAGAAATACATAAAGCAATGTTAGTGCTGATGACACTAAAAGTGAAATGCCAAATACGACGGCGTAGCCATCCAT